>JARRRH010000448.1:0-3142 GCA_037380925.1 Deltaproteobacteria bacterium
ATCCCACTCTTCAAGGGGAATCTCAACAAAAGGCCTGCGCGTTATTCCGTAGATCAAGGCCGCGTTATTGACCAGGATATCTATCCGGCCGTATGCCTTCACCGTCTCTTCAACCATGCGCAGAGTGTCCTGTTGCGATGTCACGTCAACCCCGAGGGCAAGGCTCGTGCCCCCCCTTGCCATGATCGCATCGGATGTCTGTCGGGCGCCGTCTTCCAAAATATCGGCAACGACGACCTTGGCCTCCGCTTCTGCCAGGGCCAAACAAAATGTTTTGCCCAGGCCCCTGGCCCCGCCAGTCACAACGGCCACTTTACCCGCTAACCTGCCCATTGTCATTCTCCCTGCAAAATCCCGGCCTCCAGTCTGTCCGAAAACCACGCTCCCTCCCCCGGTGGGAGGGAATAAAGAAGTGAAGGAAACCGTAAATGGTTAAAATTCCATTATTTCAACGTCCAAACCTTTTTACCAAGGCTTGTAGCCTGGTCCCATCTCTTGTTGGAAATCTCCATGTGCATCTCTTTCGGCAGGATCGGTCTTGCCAGCTCGGCGGCCGTCTCTGCCGAAAGTCTCAGATTCCGAGTCACTTCATGCCCTGCCCTTTTTAACAGATCCTTGTAAGCCTTGATCTTTGGTTCCAACCGGTCGTCTTCGGCTTTCAGGAGCCAGCCCCAGCTACGGTAGATTTCTCCAACGATCTCCATGTCGAAATTCCGTGAAAACCGTTTAAGCCAGAGACGGATCACCTGAAATTGGCTCTGCTCGGGATAGCCGCAGCTCGAGATCATCATGATTTTAGGCTGTTGTTCATACCGGCTTAAATGGCGGGTTTCTCCATCACGGTGCACTTCAAAGTAGGGCATACGGGTTGGAATGAGGCGATCGATGAAATTTTTCATGATGCCCGACAGATTGTCGATATGAATGGGAGTGGCAAAGATGGAAATGTCCGAGCCCATAAACATTTCTATCAGTTCTGCCATATCATCGTTTTGCACGCATTTGCCCGGCGTCTTGACCCAACAGGCGATACAGCCCAGGCAGTGTTTGATTTCCTTCTCGACGAGAAAGATATTCTCAATCTCGGCGCCGGCCGCCGATGCCCCGGCCAAAAATTCCTTTACGATGATATTCGTCGTACCCTTTTTCCCCCTGGGGCTCCCATTGAATACGGTGATCTTCATGCTTTCATCCTTTCAGTGACGAGTATTCGAGGAGCAGTTCTG
The DNA here is from genome assembly GCA_037380925.1 of Deltaproteobacteria bacterium. Classification (GTDB taxonomy): domain Bacteria; phylum Desulfobacterota; class DSM-4660; order Desulfatiglandales; family HGW-15; genus JARRRH01. The sequence goes on from JARRRH010000448.1 coordinate 1,227, forward strand.
GTTTCAGAAAAACGTTATTTATCCAGCCCAAAGTCTTTCGAAATGATCTGAAAGCAGTTGTAGGAGCTGCCTCTCCCCGTCCCGACCCCGTTGTGTGCAGCGGAGGAGCAAAGGTAAAAATTCTTGATGGGGGTCTTGTAACCTGACAGCTCAGGGGTCGGCCGGAACCGGTCCATCTGGGAGGCGATCATATCCCCGCAGGCGATGGAGCCCTGATGCATGTTCGGGCGGCGCAATTCGATGTCATAGGGTGTGATAACGCGACAGCCGATGATATTGTCCCGGGTCATGTTGGGAGCATATATCTGCCACTGATCGATAATGGCGTCTTCAAACTTCTTCCTCAGCGCCTGCCACTGGCTTGCTGTAAAGAATCTTGTGGGGGCCGAAAATTCTTCGACCCCGATAAGGTGCTTTCCATCAGGAGCGCGAGAGGGATCCCAGATGGTGTCCGGCCCCATGAACATGAAGAGCTTGCTGCTGATTCCGTTGACCATGATCTCGGAGAGGTACTGGTTCGCCATATAGTCCGAGTTTCTCGGCCCCACGTAGAGCCTGGGTTGCGGGCCGCAATCCGGGTTAAAGGAGGCCGCTTTGTATACCGGCAACTCGTGCATGGCAAAGAGGGCCCATATCACAGTGTGCCGGTTATATCGGATGTTTTTGACCCGCCTGACAATTTTTGATTCGAGATTCTCCTCGCCGATGAGCTGGATGGTTTGAAGGGCGCTCAGGTTGCTGACCACGAGCCGCTTGGCTTCCACCTCCGTTCCATCCTTCAGACGAATTCCGGCCGCCTTGCGATTCTTAATGAGAAGTTTGACCACCTCGCTGCGCACAAAAAATTCTCCCCCCATCTCTGTGAAAGCCTGTTGGAGCGCGTCCGTTATCTTCTGGCTGCCCCCTTTGGCAATGGCCGCGGGCTCCCAGGAAAGGACCAGACCGATGGCGTGGACAAAGCCGTGCAATCCGATCACATCGTCGGGCGCGCCGCCAAAAGAGGTCATGGCGGCACGGATAAACAGTGTCCGCAGCTCCTCACTCTCAAAAAGGTCGTAGGCCAACTGCTGGCTTGTCATGAACTGGTATATGGGATCAAAGCCATCCTTCGGGTCGTCACATAATTTTTCCAGTTCGTTCTTCTTGCCCCAGGGAACAGGGGGACTGAAACGGTACATCCCCATGGCGGATTTCCATTTTTCCGTATACCGTCTAAATAATTCTTCGGCGGTATCCGCATCCCTCTTTGAAAAACGGCTGATTTCGTTGAGGGTCTTTTGTAAGTTCTCATTGGACAGCTCTGTTTTTCCTGTCACAGGGTCAACCACCTTCATGGCGGAATACCCCATCAGGCAGGTGTCATTATCAAAGATCATGGCCTCACTCTCATCGGGAAAAATGTATTCCAGCCCCTTCTCCCTCAAATTGAAATCCTGGTAGGTTGGGTGGCCGTAAAAGCGGGTCCAGTTGGCCCCCGGGTTTAAACGAAATCCCGGAACAGGCCCTCCTTCACTGGTTATCGCGCCTCCCAATTTTGTCTGCAGTTCAAATATGCCGGTCTTTAAGCCGGCCCGCTGCAGATAGCAGGCGGTTATAAGCCCATGCTGCCCCCCGCCAACAACAATTGCATCGTAACTGGTATCACCCATCTGATTCCTCCTTTGTTGGATTCGTATTAACGCCTGTCCATTTCATTGCCGGTAATGGATATACAGGAGATCCCGCCCCAGACCGCTCCCCCGAGATTTTGAGTCAGACCCAGTCGAGGATTTTTTACCTGACGGGGCCCGGCCTTCTCCTGAAGCTGTTTGTAAACTTCATACTGCATCCTCAGGCCGCTGGCCCCCAAGGGGTGCCCGAAGCATTTCAGCCCGCCGTCGGTGTTAACCGGCAACTTGCCCTTCAGCGCAAAGGTT
>JARRRH010000449.1:0-3135 GCA_037380925.1 Deltaproteobacteria bacterium
CCAGGTCACGGTCCGCCACTTCGATCCTTGTCCCCTCCATCTCTTGGAAAGGAAACCGATCTTCTATGGGGCAGTCCCGATGGGCATACACAACAGGCCCGGCGGTGATGGGCCTCTCCACACCGGTTCGGCTCAGGGCTTTTCCGACAAAGGCATTGAAGAGTGAGGACTTGCCCGTGCCCGTGCCTCCGAGTAAGATCACCCATAGGCAAGGCGAGAATGATTTGTAAGAGAATACCCTCCACTTTTTGGATGCCTCGTTGACAAGGTGGTCTGCTTTTTCAGCTCCGAGGGTCAGGCCTGGGACTTTGACGTACCGGCTGTGAAGTCTCGTAGGGTTGGGAAAGGAAGCGAGATCTGTTTTTGTTTTATCTTTTTCCATGTCCCTCAACGTGGAGGGCAGCAGGTAAGGCATCCAATTTTAGCCCTTCTTTCTTTGGGAATTATCATATGAATTTCTGGGACTAGTGCGAACTAAGCTTATCAGCCTTTAGAAGGAAGGGTCAAGGCCGGTCATCTCTTCAGTCCGCGGTGCTGGCCCATGCCTTCCTGCTGGCTCCTTTCATTTCAGTCATTGATTTCTATCTATTTAATATTACTTGACAAATAAAAGGGGTGGACGTATCCTGTAATCAAAACAGCAACCCTTCATGGGATTTTGGATTCATGGCGTCAAGGCGGGAGACGGTGGTTTTACAGGAATCCAGGAGGATCCTTTGTTCGAATTCTTCTTTAAGAAACAACGGCAGATCGAGTCCCTCATTTACAGCTATCTGGAAAACCTGAGAATAACCCAACAGCGTTTCTCCGAAGCGCTGGGACTGTGCCTGGATCACAGCACGAACGGAACATTTACGTTCCTGACAGAACAGACCCACAAGTTTGAATCCAAAGCCGACGACATCCGCGAGGAAATCAGCACGTTGATGTATGCCAAGGCTCTTCTCCCTGAATCACGCGGTGATATCATGAGACTCCTGGAAGAGGTGGACGTGATACCGCGCATACTGGAAACCGTTCTCTACATGATCAAGACGCAGAAGCTCTCCATACCCGACTTTGTGGTCCCGGATATTGAGAAACTGGTCAGTGTCTCTTTAGCGTCTTTCGATCTCATGCTGAGGCAGGTGGAGAATCTTTTTAAAAGACGTCACGAGATCCGGGCTTTGGTTACCACCATTGATTACAACGAGAGTGAGTGTGATCACATCCAAAGACGGATTATTACAAAAATTTTCGACTCCGACCTGGATCCCTTCCTGAAGATGCAGCTCAAAGAGTTGATCTCCTGTATCGGCGAGATCTCGGATCAGGCGGACAGGGTGTCGAAGCGAGTCAACATTATTAGCATGAAGAGAAGGGTTTGATGGCTGCGCTTCTCGCCGGTGTTTTTCTCGGATGGTCTCTGGGCGCTAACGACGCATCCAATGTGTTCGGGTCTGCCGTGGCCTCCCGAATGCTCAAGTTTTGGACCGCCGCGGTCTTGGCGTCCCTCTTCGTCCTCGTAGGAGCGCTCCTGCAAGGCCACGCCGGCAATGAAACCCTGAAAGACCTGACGAGCCTCAACCTCGAGCAGGCTGCCATATGTTCGGTAGCCGCAGCTTTGACGGTCACCACGATGACCGTTCTGGCGCTTCCCGTCTCAACCTCTCAGGCCGTTGTGGGCGGAATCTTAGGCATAGGTCTTTTGAATCGCCAACTGAATCTGGAAGACCTGGGAAAGGTGTTTGTGTGCTGGTTTGGAACGCCCATCGGCGGTCTGGTGATCGCCATTTTTCTCTACAAAGCGCTGGCAGGCGTTTACAATCAGCTCAGAATAACCCTCTTTGAGTCCGACGCTGCCTTGCGGCTTGCCTTGATCCTGGCAGGAGCTTATGCCGCCTATGCGCTGGGGGCGAACAATGTGGCCAATGTGACAGCTGTTTTTGTAGGGGCCGAGCAATTGAGTTCTTTTGCCGCGCTTCTGGTTGGTGGTCTGAGCATCGGACTCGGCATCCTGACTTACAGCAGGCGGGTGATCGAAACAGTGGGAAGGAGGCTCGTGCGGTTGGATCCTTTCTCGGCCCTTGTTGTGGTCTTTGCCGAGGCCATTACCGTCCATATCTATGCCTTCATTGGGGTACCGGTCTCCACGTCTCAGGCGGTTGTGGGAGCTGTGTTGGGCGTGGGCATTGTGAAAGGGATCGAGACGGTGAGGAAGCGAACCCTGCTGAACATCCTTGTAGGTTGGTTTTTTACTCCCTTTGTGGCTATTTTGATTGCCATGTTTCTTTATGTCGCGATCCACTTGAAATACATGCCTCAGTAAGGTTGTGGAGCCTAGATAGCGAGCGTTAAATGTCCGTGCAGGTTGTGCAACGGTATGTGTGATATCACTGTGGCAGAAGGCGAAAGGCGCAAGGCCTAAGGAACAGAAAGCGGGAGGGGTTAGGGGAGGGGGAACTCTCGATCACGGGGTATAGAGGACCACCAAGCAGCGGGTCGGCTGTTTGGAGGTGCTTTTCAGCTTGTGCGGAGTATTGGAATTGAAGTGAATGGATTCTCCGGGCTTCAGGTGGTGCGGTTTGCTTCCAAGCATGAGCTGAAGGTCGCCTTCCATGACAAAGATAAACTCCTCGCCATCGTGCTTGTAGGCCACGGGTTTGTGAGCCTGCTCGGGTTCAATGGTCACTGTGAAAGCCATGAGATGATCTTTTTCCCCGCCTGCGCTGAGGGTTTCATAGGAGTAATTGCGGGTGCGTTTTACAAAGGCTTGAGTTCGCAAATTTCGGATCAATGTCTTGTGTTCTTGCCGGAGAAATGTCCCTGGATCAACGCCCAGGGTCTTGGCGAGTTCCAGGAGAAAGCCCACCGGCGGTGTTATTTCCTCGTTTTCAACCTGACGGACAAATTCAGGGGACTGTCCGGTCTCGCGAGCCAGAGCTTCCAGGGACCAGCCCTGCTTTTCCCGCAATCGACGAACCCTTCCTCCAAAACCGTTTTCTTCGGGCTTTTTCTTGTCCCCGTATAACATGTCAGCCAGTTTTTGCATCGCAGTCTGCTTGGCTTTGTTCGCTAAAATGGGCAGGAAAGACTTTACATCCGCCACAATGCCGATATCAGCGACTTGGAATATGGGGGCTCTCTGATCCCGGT
>JARRRH010000450.1:0-5225 GCA_037380925.1 Deltaproteobacteria bacterium
CACGTAAAAGACCGTGAAGCTGCCGGCCAACCACGATTCCTGCGGAGAATCCTATGGCTATTAAAAGTGTTCGGCCCACATCGCCGGGCAGACGGTTCCAAACATACCCCACCCACGAGGATATTACTCGGAAAAGGCCGGAAAAAGGCCTGGCGCGGGCATTAAAGAAATCCGGTGGAAGGAACGCCCTCGGTCGAATGACCGCCCGTCACCGCGGAGGAGGACACAAACGGCTTTATCGGATTATTGATTTCAAGCGAGATAAAGACGGCATACCTGCCCGGGTGGCCAGTATTGAATATGATCCCAACCGATCGGCCAACATTGCCTTGTTGCAATATGCGGATGGAGAAAAACGTTACATCTTGGCCCCGTTGGGCCTCAAGCCGGGAGACAGGGTGATTTCGGGGCAGGGCGCAGAAATACGGACCGGAAATGCCTTGGCTTTGAAGGACATTCCCCTGGGAACGCCTATCCATAATGTAGAGTTGAATACAGGGCACGGGGGCCAATTGGCCCGGGGCGCAGGCGGCTATGCCCAAGTCATGGCGAAGGAAGGCAAATACGCCCAGGTCAAACTGCCATCCGGGGAAGTGCGGATGATCTCCTTGGAGTGCAAGGCAACCATAGGGCAAGTTGGGCAATTGGAGCACGAAAATATCAGCTTTGGAAAAGCCGGCAGGCGTCGTTGGAGGGGACGAAGACCCCACGTGAGGGGTGTGGCCATGAATCCTGTAGATCATCCCCACGGTGGAGGTGAGGGCAAATCCTCGGGTGGCCGTCATCCGGTGACGCCATGGGGTGTCCCGACGAAGGGCTACAAGACGAGGGTTAAGAAGGCGAGCGACAAGCTCATCGTCAAGAAGAAGAAGAAGTAAGGAGGAAAGACGCATTGCCGCGATCACTCAAAAAAGGACCATTTGTTGACGGACATCTGATGAAGAAGGTCGAGAGTGCCTTGGACACGCAGAGCAGAAAGATCATTAAAACGTGGTCTAGAAGATCAACGATCCTTCCCGAGTTCGTAGGGTTGACCTTTGCGATCCACAACGGGAAGAAGTTTCTTCCGGTATTCGTCACGGAGGACATGGTGGGCCACAAGTTGGGAGAGTTTGCACCGACCAGAACTTTTTACAGTCATGCTGGTGACAGGAAATCCCGCCTGAAAGGGGCCAAGAAATAATGGAAGCAAGGGCAGTGGCAAAATATGTTCGCATATCGCCCCGAAAAGCTCGGCTTATCATGGATGAAATCCGAGGCAAAAAGGTGGAAGAGGCGTTAAGGCTCCTTTCTTTTTCACCTAACAAGGGGGCTTTCTTGCTCCGAAAGCTGATCAATTCCGCGGTGGCCAATGCCGAGGCCCATTCAGAAATCGATGTGGACAATCTTTTTGTTAAGACCCTTTATGCCGATGAAGGGCCCTCCCTAAAACGTTTTCGAGCCCGTGCCATGGGGCGGGCTACAAGAATAAGAAAGAGAACGAGCCATCTGACGGTCGTTTTAGATGAAATATAGTAAAAGCAGGGTTCTCAGGGCCCGGGTGCTAAAACAGCGGCTTGGGATCAGCTGGGGTGCTGGAGCAATGGACGGTATGACAGGGGAAGGATGGAATAGGCAAAGCGAACGAAGTGCTTTAGTGGAGGTGCGATTTGGGACAAAAGGTCAATCCAATCGGCTTTAGATTGGGGATTAACAGGGACTGGGATTCCAGATGGTTTGCAAACAAAGAATACTCTGCTTTTGTGTTCGAGGATTTTCAAATAAGAAAATTCTTGAAAAGGAGGCTTGTTCAAGCGGGGGTGGCCAGGATTGAGATCGAAAGGGCCGCAAACAAGGCGAGACTCAAGATTCACACGGCTCGGCCCGGACTGGTCATCGGCAAAAAGGGCGTGGAAATTGAGAACCTAAAGCGGGAACTGGAAAAAAAGATTCACAGGGAAGTGATTATCGATATCCAAGAGGTCAGAAAGCCCGAAGTGGATGCCCAGCTGATCGCTGAGAATGTGGCGCTTCAGTTGGTCCGGCGTGTTTCCTTCCGCCGAGCTATGAAAAAGGCGGTCAGCTCGTCCTTGCGTTTCGGCGCTCTGGGAATCAAGATAGCTTGCAGCGGCAGACTCGGCGGCGCGGAGATGGCTCGGCGGGAATGGTACAGAAAAGGCAGGGTGCCCTTCCATACCATACGGGCCGACATAGACTACGGGTTTGCCGAAGCGTTCACCACTTATGGGGCGATCGGCGTCAAGGTGGCTATTTTCAAAGGGGAGATTCTCCCGGACAAGAAAGTTTAGGGTGGAGCATGCTAAGTCCCAAGAAGGTTAAATATCGCAAGAAACAAAAGGGCAGAACCAAAGGCAAAGCCATAAACAAGGGCGGCACACTGGAGTTCGGTGACTACGGCCTTCAGGCCCTGGAGTGTGGGATCATGACCGCGCAACAGATCGAGGCCGCCAGAATCGCTATAACCAGGCATGTCAAGCGAGGCGGCAAAATCTGGATTCGCGTGTTCCCGGACAAATCGGTATCCAAGAAACCGGCTGAAACGAGAATGGGGAAGGGAAAGGGCGCACCGGAGGGCTGGGTAGCGGTGGTGAAGCCCGGCCGAATCCTCTATGAAATGGAAGGTATTGGGGAGAGCATGGCGGCAGAGGCCTTCCGGCTTGCCGGCCACAAGCTTCCATTCGCGACCCGATTTGTCACCAGGAGAATGTCATCGTGAAGGCGAAGGACTTGCGAGAACTAAGTGTAGAGGAGCTCAGGGAGAAAGAGAGGGAACTGAGCCAGGAATTCTTCAATCTCCGGTTCCAAAAAGCGACGGGCCAATTGGGAAATACCGCGGCGATTGTGAAAACAAAAAGGGACTTGGCGCGTGTCAAGACCGTTATAAGAGAACTGGAGCTCACCACCGAGCGACCGAGCTGAAAGAGGATATGATGAAAGAGCGGGGTATTCGTAAGAGGCTTATAGGGGTCGTTGTTTCCAACAGTATGAACAAGACGGCTGTCGTTCAGGTGAGCCGATTGAAGAAACACAGAACCTACAAGAAGTATATTACCGGTCAAAAGAAGTATAAAGCCCATGATCCTCAGAATACCTGTCAGGTTGGAGACAAGGTTAAGATCATAGAAAGCCGACCAAGTCGTGAAGAAGGGCTGGAGACGGGAAAGGATGCGTCAGCGGAGTCACAGTCATGATCCAGACGGAAACAACACTGAGGGTGGCGGATAACTCCGGAGCGAAATCCCTGTTGTGTATCAAGGTGCTCGGTGGCTCCAAAAGGCGATATGCAAGCGTGGGAGACGTTGTGGTCGTGTCGGTGAAGGAGGCCATGCCCAATTCAAAAGTGAAAAAGGGCGATGTCATGCGCGCCGTTATTGTGAGGACCAAGAAAGAGATTCCGAGAGCAGATGGATCTTATATCAAGTTTGATGATAACTCCGCGGTGCTTATTACGTCGCAGAATGAGCCTATCGGCACAAGGATTTTCGGCCCTGTGGCAAGGGAACTCAGGGCTAAGAATTTCATGAAAATCATTTCCCTGGCCCCTGAGGTTCTTTGATTACGGCCAGCAGGATGGAGTTGTTCACGTGCGAAAAAAGAAACACCCTTCCATAAAGAAAAATGACAAAGTCGTTGTTCTTGCCGGCAAAGAGAAAGGCAAGATCGGCACGGTTTTGAAGCTGGACTCGGATGCTGGCCGTGCCATCGTAGAGAAAGTCAACATGGTCAAGAGGCATACCCGAGCAGGGGGGAAGAGTGCCCAGGGCGGGATTATTGAGAAGGAGGCCCCGATCCACGTTTCAAACCTGATGCTGGTATGCAGTAAATGCGCCGAGCCGTCGAGAATCGGGAAAAGGATACTGGAAGACGGCTCCAAAGTAAGGGTCTGCAAAAAGTGCGGTGACCTTCTGGAGTCTTGAAAAACAAAGGCAAAGGGGCTGTCGAAGAGGTCTCCCGCAGCGGGCTTAATGAAATGCCGTGAAACGGCATGGTTTTATTGACAAGGAGTGGGTATTGTCCCGGCTGAAAGACATATATGACCAACAAGCGGTGCCCGCCATGATCAAGGAATACGGCTATAAGAGTATCATGGCGGTGCCTAGAGTGGAGAAAGTGGTCCTGAATATGGGCCTTGGAGAAGCGATTTACAACATCAAGGTGCTCGACAAAGGCATTGAGGAACTGTCGCTTATCGCCGGGCAGAGAGCTGTCGTGACCAAAGCGAAAAAATCGATTGCGGGCTTCAAGCTCCGGGAAGGGATGCCCATTGGCTGCATGGTCACGCTGCGGCACGAAAGGATGTATGACTTTCTCGACAAATTGTTCAATGTGGCGCTTCCACGGGTTCGGGATTTTCGCGGACTCTCTGAAAAAATCTTTGACGGACGGGGGAATTGTAGCATCGGCATCAAAGAGCAAATCATCTTTCCAGAAATCGATTATGACCAAATCGACAAGATCAAAGGATTGAATGTGTCCATTGTAACAACGGCAAAAGGGGATGGGGAAGGCTATTTTCTGCTCAAACTACTCGGAATGCCCTTCAGACAATAAATGGGAGGTGAACTTGGCAAAAAAGTCCCTGATCGCTAAAGCAAGAAGAAAGCCGAGGTTCTCAACGCGCCAGTACAACCGCTGCCCCATCTGTGGACGGCCGAGGGCTTTTTTGAGGAAGTTCGGTATTTGTCGCATATGTTTTAGGACTATGGCTTCAAGGGGAGAAATCCCGGGCGTCGTCAAGTCCAGTTGGTGAAAGGTCACATCTTTTAGCGTTATGAAAATGCTCGGTCAAGAATCGCGGAATTTTCATATGGCAAAAGGGTTACGGTGAAGGAAGGCCCGCTATTGGAGGAGTATGGTTCATGAGCATGAGTGATCCCGTTGCGGATATGTTGACCAGGATCAGAAACGGCATCATGGCTTCCCATGACGCTGTGGACATCCCCAGTTCAAAACTGAAAATCAATATCGCGAAGATTCTCAAGTCCGAGGGCTTTATCAAGAACTACAAGGTCCTTCCGGAAAAGCGATACGGCATTATCAGGGTTTTCCTCAAATATGACGACAAGGGGGAATCCGTTATCGCCGGCCTGAAGAGGGTGAGCAAGCCCAGTGCTCGAATTTATTCCAAGAGCGACAAAATCCCGCTCGTTTTGAATGGACTCGGCATGAACATTATCTCCACATCTAACGGGATTATGACGGACAGGCAGGCGAAGAAAATGGGT
>JARRRH010000451.1:0-3131 GCA_037380925.1 Deltaproteobacteria bacterium
AATTCGACGGGCCGCAGCTTGACGTGGGCCTCCTTGAAGAACTCGTCCGGGCTCAAGGTGACCTTGAACAGCTTGGATATCTCCTCGGTCGCGGCCGAAGGAATAACGGCGGCGGCCAGGGACACATAGTCGGAATACAGTTCGAGCCGTGAGCCCAGGACATAGTCGGGCACGGTGATCTTCAAACAGTCACGGCCTTCCTCATCCTGGCCGGCCTCCACCGCGGGCGGTTCTTCCAGCTCCCAGCGGATGAACTTGATGTCCTTTTCCGACGCGGCCCGGTAATAATCCTCCCGGAATCCGTAACTCATCATATCCCGGTAGAGGATGGTGATGTCGATATCGGGATTTGCTTCTTTCAGCTTCAGAGCGTTTTTCAGAGAATTGCCGCAGCATATCCGGGAGCAGTAGTTTCTGTCCTCGTTTCTGCAGCCCACGCACTGGATCATGGTCAGGCTTTGAGCGTTCAGCAGTTTTTCGTCTTGCAGGCTGACCTTCCCCTCCAGCTCGAGGTTGGTCATCACGCGCTCGTCTTCGCCGTAGAGGTATTCGGTGGGCTTGTATTCGTCCGCGCCGATGGCCAGAACGGTCGCGCCGTGTTTTATTTCCTTGACCCTGCCTTCGGTCTCCACCTTGGTCACGAAGTTGCCGATGTAGCCGGTGGCCTCGGTGATGGTCGCATTCAGGGTGACGTGGATCGAGGGGTTCTGGTAGACCTTGCGGGCAAGGTCGTGCACGAAGGCCTGAACGTCCATGCCGTCCAGGGTGTAATGGATTCTTCTGGCAATGCCGCCCAGATCGCTGTCCTTTTCCACCAGTTGGACCTCATGCCCCTGTCCGGCTATGGAAAGCGCGCAGGTCATGCCGGCGATGCCTCCGCCGACCACCAGGGCCCGCTTGTCCACGGGCAGATCGAATTCCTGCAGCGGCTGCAACAGGCAGGCCCGCGCCACCGACATGCGGATGATGTCCTTGGCCTTTTCGGTGGCTTCTTCCTTTTCCTTGGAGTGAACCCAGGAATTGTGTTCCCGGATATTGGCCATATCCAGGTAGTATTGATTGATCCCCGCTTCCCGGAGGGTGTCCCGGAACAGGGGTTCGAGGGTCCTGGGGGAGCAGGCGGCGATGACCACCCGGTTGAGCCCCAGATCCTTGGTCATGTCCGATATTTCCTGAGCTGAATTGGTGGCGCAGGAAAAGAGCTGTTCCTGGGCGTACACCACGTTGGGCAGGGTCTTGCAATATTCGACCGTTTCGGGAACATTCACGATCCTGCCGATGTTGGCTCCGCAGTGGCACACAAACACGCCGACCTTCGGCTCCTCGCCCGACACGTCCTTTTCCACCGGATACACCCGTTCCTGGGCCAGCTTGCCGCGCCGGTAGTCGAGGAGTTCGCCGCACTGGGAGCCCGCCCCGCTGGCCGAAAAGACCGACTCGGGAATGTCCAGGGGACCCTGGAAGGCCCCGCTGACAAACACCCCGGGCCTGGAGGTCGCCATGGGATTGGTCTCATCGATTTTACAGAAACCGTGGTCGTTGAGGTCAATGCCGAACTTGTCCGCCATCCCCTTGAAATCCTCGGGGGGATTCAATCCGACGGACAGGACCACCATGTCGAATTCTTCTTCCTTCACTCCCTCGTCGGGGGTGGAATAGCGCACGGTTACGTTCTTGGTTTCCGGGTCCTCTTTGGTCACCGACACGTAGCTTCGGATAAAGCGGACGCCGTCCAGGTCCCTGGTCCTCTGGTAGAAGCGTTCGAAGTCCTTGCCAAAGGATCGGACGTCGTTATGGAATATGGTGCACTCCGCTCCCGCGTCGTGATCCTTGGTCAGAATCACCTGCTTCTGGGCGTAGGTGCAGCATACGGACGAACAATAGGTGTTGTCGCCGGAGGTGACCCGCCGGGAGCCCACGCACTGGATCCAGGCCAGTTTGTGAGGGTGCTTCAGGTCGGAGGCGCGCAGTATCTCGCCTTCGTACGGCCCGGTGGCGCACAGGAGCCGCTCGTAGTCCATGCTGGTCACCACGTTCTGAAACTTCCGGTAACCGTATTCGTCCCTCACGGTGGGATCGAAGGGCTCGAGACCGAGGGACAGAATGACCGCCCCCACGTTCACATCCACCTTCTCCGGCTTCTGATGGAAATCTATGGCGTCGGCCTTGCACACCGCTTCGCAGATGCGGCATTTCTTCTCTTTCAGGTAGATGCAGTTCTCGTCGATGTAGGAGACGAGAGGGATGGCCTGCGAGAAATAGATGTGCACGGCCTTGTTCATGGATATGTCCTGATTGAATTTATCAGGAATCTTGACGGGACAGTATTCCACACAGGAGGTGCAGCCCGTGCATTTGTCCTCGTTGATGTAGCGGGGTTTTTTCGTCAGCGTTACGGTGAAATCTCCCGCCTGCCCTTCGACACTGTCAACTTCGGTGTACGTCAGGACCTCTATGTTCGGATGCCGGCCGACCTCGACCAGTTTGGGGGAGAGAATTCACATGGAGCAGTCATTGGTCGGAAAGGTCTTGTCGAGCTGGGCCATGTGGCCCCCGATGCTCGGCGCCTTTTCGACCAGGTAGACCCTGTAGCCGGCGGTGGCCAGATCGAGAGAGGCCTGGATGCCGCTCACGCCTCCGCCGACGACCATTACGTCTCCGAAATCGTTCTTCGCAAAATCCTTGCAAAGCTGTTCAATTTGTTCTTTTTCCACTTCTCTGTGTCCTTATCGGGTCTTTTCGGTTGCCTGAATTATTCCGTGTGGACCGCAAGGCGGTGCTACATCGCTTCCGCGATGATTTCCGTGATGTCCTTCACTTCAATCTTTTCCACAACGTCCAGGGTTAACCGGCTGTCTTCAAAGTTGGCGATGCAGTAGGGGCAGGAAGTCGCCAGCACTTCGGCGCCCACGTCCATGGCCTGCTCCATTCTGATGTCGGAGAACCGTTCGCCCTTCGGCGTCTCCATCCAGATCCTGCCGCCGCCGCCTCCGCAGCAGAGGCTGTTGACGAGGCAGTCGGGCATCTCGCGCAGCTCCAGCCCGGGCACGCTCTTCAACGCTTCCCGGGGCTCGTCGTACACGCCGTTATGCCGGCCCAGGTAGCAGGGATCGTGATAGGCGACTTTCTTC
>JARRRH010000452.1:0-3869 GCA_037380925.1 Deltaproteobacteria bacterium
GGCCGGGGTGCACCCGGTTGAGAGGATCATCCTGAGCCGGTTCGGTGGCCCCAACATAAATGTCCACCGCGGCCAGGCCCGCATAAGCCGGAACGTCATTGAGCCACACTTTCGCTGCCTTGATAACCGGCTTTGTGTGGCCGAAGTTGATGAAGGCTCCGGATGAACACATGGGTGAAAAAGTGCCTGTGGTCACCACATCGATATCCGCGGCAGCCTTTTTAGGTCCCTTCTTCTTCACGATTTCCGTCATCTCGTCGGCGGTGACAACAACAACCCCGCCTTGCCTGATTTTTCGGTTGATCTCCTGTATCGTTCTGGTTGTTTTTTTCCTGGGCACTTCCTTGTAACCTCCCCGAAAGTCGTGCTGGACAGGAATCATAGGTCTTTCCTACAGTCATGACAAGGAAAAGTTTCCTCTCCTCCATTAACGGACCTCATTTTGCAGTGGAATGCCCGTGGGCCTTGAAAAGGATCCCAAGGCATACAAGAGCCTTTGTCTTGACTTATCCCGGGACTTCCTATTAGATAATCAGCAACAGCCTGTTGGGCGTTTTTTCCTCAACGGGGTTTTCACAAAGCACGGATAAAGACCATGCAAAAACCGTTTCATATAGGAAATCTGGACTTGGCTAAGGGGGGAGCTTTTTTCGTGATAGCCGGTCCTTGTGTGATTGAAGATGAGGAAACCACCCTGAAAGTGGCCGCTTTCCTGAAGGAGACGGGAGACGCTCTGGACATACCGGTTATTTTTAAAACCTCTTATGACAAGGCCAATCGCACCTCCCTGAATTCCTATCGCGGTCCGGGCCTCGAAAAGGGCCTGGAAATCATTGCCAGGGTGAAAAAGGAGACCAACCTGCCGGTCCTATCCGATGTCCACGCTTTCTTTCCCCTTGGGACATGAAGGCAGCAATCGATAAGCTCACTTCCACGGGCAATCGAAGGATTCTCCTGACTGAAAGGGGGACTTCTTTCGGCTACAATAACCTCGTCGTCGATATCCGCTCCATCGCCGTCATGAAGGGCTTCGGTTTTCCCGTGGTCTTTGATGCGACGCACAGCGTCCAGCTCCCGGGAAGCAGTGGGAGTTGCTCAGGAGGTGAGAGGGAATTCGTCGAACATCTGTCCAGGGCGGCCATAGCTGCGGGGGCCAGCGGTCTATTCATGGAGGTCCATCCGAACCCGGATCGTGCGCTCTGCGACGGACCGAACTCCATACCCCTGGGAAAGGTCAGCCCATTGCTCTCGGTGCTCAAAGACATCCATGGCCTTGTGAAAAGCCAGGGACATGGACTCCACCCCAGTTAAACGGACCTTTGGATCTACGGCATGCGAGGGGAGGGGGGCTTAGGATATAAGGAAAACACAGATCGTGGATAAGGTGATCGAAGAGAAAGCGGCCAAAATAGAACTCCTTATTCTGGATGTGGACGGCGTTCTAACAGACGGTCGTATTGTCTTGACAGAGCATGGTGAAGAGATCAAAAGCTTCCATTCCCATGACGGCCATGGTCTCAGAATGCTTATCCAGGCCGGCGTAACCGTGGTGCTCATATCAGGAAGAAATTCCAGAGCCGTTGATTTTCGGGCAAAAGACCTGGGTATTGTCGAAGTGCACCAGGGCGTTAAGGACAAAGGAACCCTGTGTGCTCGAATCATGGAAAGGAAGAAAATCGCAAAAGAGACGGTCTGTTGCGTAGGGGATGATCTTCCGGATCTTCCCCTCTTCCATTATGCCGGGATGTCCGTTGCTGTAGCCGATGCGGTTCCGGAATTGCAGGAGAGGGCCACCTTGGTCACCCAAAAGGGAGGTGGTCAAGGAGCGGTGAGGGAAATTTGCGAACTCATTCTAAAGGCCAAGAAGCAGTGGCCTCACCGGGCCGGAAATTAGGCTTTACACAAAAAACCGGCGTTTGGTATAATTATTGCAAAATGACAAAATTCTTCAAAAAACACTGGCCGTTAGCAGGAATAGGGCTTCTCCTGGCTGTGGTGGCCTTCTACCTGGTTCAAGCCCAAAAAGAGGCGATCAAGGAACTGGTCCCGTTTGAGGTCGATTTCGAGCAAGGCCTTAAGCTTAAGAATATCCATTACACCCAAGACGATCCCGATGAAAAGGTGAAGTGGGTGCTCGACGCAACGGAAGCGACTTTTAGCAAGGACAAACGTTTCGTCCACTTCAAGAACTTCCGGCTCAAGCTGGAGCCTGAAAACAGACCCTCCCTTGAACTGGAAGGGCTGAGGGGCGTTTACGACAAGAAGGCAGGAACAATGACCCTGAACGGCAATTTAAGAGGCCGAACGGATCACGGTTACAGCATCCTGACCGAGGGCGCGGTGTACCATCAGAAAAAGGGGGACATTGAAAGCGATGACCCGGTAAAAATTACAGGCCCCTTTTTTTCAGTGGAAGGCCGAGGGCTTTATTTTAACGTAAAGAAGGAGATCCTGGTTGTCCGTTCCCATGTAACCACCTCTGTTGAAAACCAAGCGGTGGTCCTATGACGCCCATCATACCTAAAGCCCGTTTCCTTTGTGTTGTCGTCCTTGTGAGCCTTCTCTGGCCCTCAGGGGCGCTGTCTGAACCCTTTAAGACAGAGGCAAATAAGGCCGTCGAGCCGTCCATTGTCATCAACTCCAACCGGCTCGAGGTGGACAACCAGCGGAAGATGGTCACCTTTATCGGGGACGTGGATGCCAAGCGGGATGACTTCGCCATGACCTGCGAAAAAATGGTCCTCTATTACCTTGAAGGAGCTGCTGAGGCGGCTTCAGAGAAGCAGGAACTGAAGATCGACAGGATTGTGGCCACAGGACAAGTGAGGATCACGCGCGCCGAGGGAGGCTCGGCCACAGCGGAAAAGGCGACTTACTACCAGAACGAAGAAAAAATCGTCCTCACGGGGAACCCTACGGTCAAACAAGGAAACGACTTTGTGGAAGGGAGCGTCATTACCCTTTATCTGAAAGAAGACCGCAGTATTGTGGAAGGCTCTAAAGGCAAGAGAGCAAGAGCCGTCCTCTCCCGGGGAGGAGCGAAAAGGTAGCGGCTTTGTTGATTGGGGATTCGGAGACATTGGAAGCAAAAGCCCTGGCCAAAATATACCAGGGCAAAAGGGTTGTCGATCACATTGATGTGACTGTGAAGAGGCACGAGATTGTCGGTCTGCTGGGGCCCAACGGGGCGGGAAAAACAACCACATTTTATATGATCATTGGCCTGACAAGGCCCGATGAAGGCCGGGTTTATCTTGACGGTCGGGATATAACCCATGACCCTATGTACTTAAGGGCGAGAAAGGGCATTACCTATCTGTCCCAAGAGCCCTCGGTGTTTCGAAAACTGACGGTCGAGGAGAATCTCCTGGCCATACTCGAGAGCCTTCCCATTCCTTCTCAGGAAATCCCGATGAGGCTCAAGCGCCTGTTAGCCGAGCTTGACATAAGCCACCTTGCCAAGCAGAAGGCCTCTTCGCTTTCAGGCGGCGAGAGGCGGCGCTTGGAGATTACGAGAGCCCTGGTGACAGAACCGAGATTCATGCTCCTCGACGAACCTTTTGCGGGCATCGACCCCCTTGCTCTAAACGACATCAACCAGATCATCAAGCAGTTGAAGGAGAGGGGGATCGGCATTATTATTTCTGATCATAATGTGAGAGAGACATTGAAAGTTTGTGATTTTGCCTATATCATCAATCAAGGACAGATCGTCGAGTACGGCGACTCACAGAAAATTTTGGACAGCAAGATCGCCCGAACCGTATACCTCGGTGACGATTTCCGGCTGTGAGCCCGTCGAAGCCTTGACGGTGGAGAATAGAACCGCTTGAAACAGAGTTGACATGGCCTTGCAACTGAAACAATCT
>JARRRH010000453.1:0-3126 GCA_037380925.1 Deltaproteobacteria bacterium
TTAGGCGGCTTTTTTACCCTCCCGGCCGGGAAATGTCAACGGAAAATCTTCTTGAAACAAGTTGTTAAATGAGGGAAAAACGTTGCTCCGGCACCCACAACTTCCTGAATTGGGAGATGATAGACACCGTCCCGACGAGCCGCAATCCATGTTATTATAATCACTGCCATTTTGCTCGCAATTCTTTACGGCAAATCACAGTTAAAATGTAGCTACAATGTGAACATTTTTGTTGCTATTCCCTCATCGATCAGGTATATAGGCCCAAAGATAACCCAAACGCCTGCCCCATTTGAATCCTTTCGTGTCACCCGGGCTCAGCAGCCCGGATGGATCACCTAATGGACGCAAACGCCGGCACAGCCGGTGCATTTAAATTCAGGAAGGAGGAAGCGCAATGGAGTTCCAGCTAAGCGAAGAATTGCAGATGTTGCGCGATATGGCCCGTGATTTTTGTGCGGAGAAGGTCGCCCCGTTTGCCAATGACTGGGATGAAAACCACTATTTTCCCTATGAAGAGGTGATGAAGCCCATGGCGGAACTCGGTTTTTTCGGAACCGTGATTCCCGAGGAATATGGGGGCAATGAAATGGGCTGGTTGGCCGCCATGATTCTCACCGAGGAGATTGCCAGGGCGTCCAGTTCTCTCAGGGTGCAAATCAACATGCAGACCCTCGGATGTGCCTACACGATTTGCCGGTATGGATCCGACGAACTGAAAAAGAAATACGTGCCCAAACTGGTGAGTGCGGATTATGTGGGCGCCTTCGCCATCACGGAACCGAACGCGGGCTCTGATGTCATGGCCATGAAGTCCACGGCCGTTGACAAGGGAGATCACTGGCTTCTCAACGGCTCCAAAACGTGGATATCCAATGCCAGCGTAGCCGATGCCATTATTTACTATGCCTATACAGACAGAGAGGCTAAAGGAAAAGGGCTCTCCGCCTTTGTCGTGGAAGTCAAAAATTTCAACGGCATAACCACGTCGGATCTTGACAAGATCGGAACCCGGAGCACGCCTACCGGCGAAATCTATCTGGAAGACACCCAGGTGCCCAAGGAGAACATTCTGGGAAAGCCCGGTGACGGCGCAAAGATCGTCTTCGGGTCTCTCAATCAGACCCGTCTTTCTGCGGCCGCCGGCGGTGTCGGCATTGCCCAGGCATGCCTCGATGCCGCCACAGCCTACTGCAAAGAAAGGGAGCAATTTGGACAACCTATCGGCCAGTTTCAGATGAACCAGGATCTCATTGCTCAGATTAGCTGCGAGATCGAGGCTGCCCGGCTTATGGTTTACAAAGCAGCCTGGCAGAAAGATCAGGGCATGCTGGGCAATACCCTGGAAGTAGCCCAGGCCAAGTATCTGGCCGGTGAAATTGCGGTGAAAGCTTCTCACGTGGCCATGAAGATTTTGGGGGCTTACGGGTACTCCACAGAATATCCCGTGGCCCGGTTCTACAGGGATGCCCCGGCGTACCAGATTGTTGAAGGTTCCACGAATATCTGTAAATGGATCACCGCCCTTGATCAGCTGGATATTCGAAAGGCGAACAGATGAGCTCTCACAAATTCAAATCCTGGCCAGGTGCTGAAAAGATGTCTGTTCAGCCGCACAGTGTGTTTTGCTGCATACGGATCGCCCAAGAACCAAGGAGGAAAACATGAGACCCTATTTTGAAAACATGACCCCTTTCGGCAGGCCTCTGACCCAGAAACAGAAGGAGGAGGGCCTAGAATACATGAGGGAAATCAAGGAGGTGGAGGAGCAGGTAGCTAAGGCCGTTGAGGCCGTCAAAAATGAGGGCATTACCGCTGAGAAGATAAAGAAGCGAGGACAGACCACAGTCTGGGAGAGAATTGAGCATCTTGTCGACCCGGGCACCTGGTGCCCGCTCCACACCCTCTACGATCCCCTGTTCAATGAAGAGGGAACCACGGGCGTTGTAGACGGTCTTGCCAAGATCAATGGTAAGTGGGCCGTGGTCATAGGTTTCGATAACAAGGTCATGGCCGGAGCTTGGATTGCCGGTCAGGCCGACAATCAGCTCAGGGTGACCGACATGGCCAAAAGGCTGCATGTCCCTCTGGTGTGGCTCGTCAATTGCAGCGGCGTAAAACTCACGGAGCAGGAAGAGGTTTATGCCAACCGCAGGGGCAACGGCACCACCTTTTTTCGCCATGCGGAGCTGGAAAAACTGGGCGTCCCTGTTCTGGCGGGCATCTACGGGACGAATCCGGCAGGTGGCGGCTATCAGGGAATCAGCCCCACCATTCTGATCGCCCACAAGGACGCCAACATTGCTGTGGGAGGAGGCGGCATCGTGGGCGGCATGAGCCCCAAGGGTTATTTTGACGAAGAAGGGGCTGAGCAGCTTATTGAGGCTACCCGGCATTTTAAACAAGTGCCCCCTGGAAGTGTCCCCATCCATTACAATGAAACGGGCTTTTTCAAAGAGGTCTATGAGACCGAGTTTGAGGTTATTGACGCGGTGAAGAAGTACATGGACATGTGTCCCGCCTATGATCCTCACTTCTTCCGTGTTGATGCCCCCAAGGAGCCAAAATTCCCGGGTGATGACCTCGACTACTTGGTGGCTTTCAACCAGAAGAGGAGCTACAACTTCACGGAAGTCCTGGCCCGCATTTTTGACAACAGCGAACACATGGAGTTCAGGCCGGGCTATGGACCCGAAGTCTACACCGGCCTGGCCAAGATTGAGGGCTTCCTGATCGGCTTCATTGGGAATATTCAAGGGTTTTTGGGTCAAAACTACCCGGAATACGCACCCTATCCTGCAATTGGCGGGAAGCTTTACCGCCAAGGGCTTATCAAGATGAATGAGTTCGTCACCCTGTGCGGCCGGGACAGAATTCCCATTGTCTGGTTTCAGGATACCAGCGGCATCGACGTGGGCGATATTGCCGAGAAGGCCGAACTCCTAGGCCTGGGTCAGTCGCTCATCTACTCGATTGAGCAAACCGATGTGCCCCAGATCTGCATTGTGCTGAGGAAGGGCACAGCAGCAGCCCACTACATTATGGGCGGGCCCACCGCAAATAACCATAATGCCTTCACCCTGGGGACGCCGACCACGGAAATCTACGTGATGCACGGAGAGACAG
>JARRRH010000454.1:0-5684 GCA_037380925.1 Deltaproteobacteria bacterium
CCCATTGCCCATGCCCTGGCGGGAGCCCGGAGTGCTGTGGTCATCAGGACTCCCAGGGGAGATATCGAGGAGCGTCGTATTCCCGCCGGCCATATCGTTCTCATCGGGCAGAAGCGCAAGGTGGAGATCGCCGTAGAAGAGGGAGCTGAGGCCATTATGCATAGCCTAAACGATGTCGCTCCTCTGCTAGAGGTTCAGGCAGAAACGGGAACCAATGTCGGGGGCATGTTTGAACATGTACGCCGGGTGATGGCCGAGCTTACCGATCAGTCCGTGGCCGCCATCCGGGTCCAGGATATCCTGGCGGTGGATACCTTCAAACCCCAGCAGATTCAAGGCAGCCTGGCGGGGGAATATGCCCTGGGGAATGCCGTGGGACTGGCGGCCATGGTGAGCACTCAAAAATTGCCCATGCAGCGACTGGCCGGCCAATTGCAGGAAGAGATCAAGGTTCCCGTCATCGTTGGCGGGGTTGAGGGGGAAATGGCCATACGCGGCGCTCTGACCACCCCCGGGACCGCCTCGCCTTTGGCCATCCTCGATTTGGGCGGCGGCTCCACCGACGCCTCCCTGATCAATAGTTCCGGAGAAATCTGCAGTATTCATCTGGCTGGAGCCGGGGACATGGTTACCCTGCTTATTTCTACGGAACTGGGACTTGAAGATCGTGTCCTGGCCGAGCAAATCAAACTCTATCCTCTGGCCAAGGCGGAATCCCTTTTCCATCTGCGGCATGAAGACGGCACCGTCCAGTTTTTTCAGGAGGCTCTGGACCCGCGCTTGTTCGGACGAGTGGTGGTGCTCAGTGAAAATGGCCTTATTCCCTTGGAAACCCGGGACTCGCTCCCAAAAATCGTCGGAGTTCGCCAGGAAGCCAAAAGAAAGGTGTTTGTCCAAAACAGCCTGCGGGCCTTGCAGCGCATCGCCCCGGCCGGAAACCTGCGCTTGATCAGCTTCGTCGTCCTAGTGGGAGGCTCGGCTTTGGACTTCGAGATTCCCCAGATGATTGCCGAGGCGCTCATGGCCTATGGGGTGGTCACCGGACGGGCGAATGTGAGGGGTCTGGAGGGCCCCCGGAACGCCGTGGCTACCGGGCTCATTCTGGCTCATGCCAGGCGCCACGCACCTTGAGACCTGCGGAATATGAGCGCTTTTGCGAGAATGGCGCAACAGCCGGTAGTAATTATCCTGGCGGCTAAGCCCGCCCCGGTCGAAACTATTGCCCCGATCCTTTGGGGCTTGGAAGAAGAAGGCGTTCCCGCCGAGCTTTACGAAGTGGCGGGAGGGGAGGGCGAGGCCCTGGCCAAAGAGGCGGCGGAGAGATCGACGCTTAATGTTGGCATTGGCATCAACCTTAACGACTCGGTGATTGCCTTGCACCATCGTAACTTGCCTCTCAAGCGGCCGCTGTTTACCCTGAGAAGCGCTGACCTCCAACCCTCGGATTTATGGGTGTTGGGAAAGAATGCTGCTCGCCTGGTCAAGGGCGAGCCCCTGGTGCTTTAGGATAAGATGGACTGATTTTGCCGCCCATATCCCATTCATTCGTAAGGGGTGCTATCCGGTAATATCAATGATCTTCCAGGATGGTGTAGCCTTGTGACCCCTTATAAAGGAGCGAAGGCATGTCTATGAATCTTGAATTGGCCTTGGCATTGATCGACGCGGCTAAGGCAAAAGCCAAAGAAATCGGCGTTCCCATGGTCATCGCCATTGTGGACGCCGGTGGTAATCTCGTCGCTTTGCAGCGCATGGACCAGGCTCTTCTGGTCAGCCTGGACATTGCCGTCAACAAGGCCTACTCCGCCGTAGCCGTAAAAATCCCCACTCACGAATTGGCGAAAGTGGCTCAACCTGGCCAACCATTGTTCGGTGTTCACAGTACTGATAAGGGACGTATTGTCATATTCGGAGGCGGATTCCCGTTCTCACAAGGCAACGAGATCATCGGCGGAATCGGCGTAAGTGGTGGGAGCGTGGAACAGGATATGCTATGTGCCAAAGCGGCCTTGAAGTATTTTAAAGCGAAACCTTATCCAGGCAAGGCCGGAAAGGCGGAAAAATAAGCGACTTTTTGGCCGAAGCCGAGATAAGTATCAAGGCGATGACACAGGGCAGCTACGATCATACGATTGAGTTCCTTCCAACCCGGTAGGAAACTGGGCCCTACCGCGGACACCCCGGCGCCGGCCATGACGACCAGGTTACGTTCCTGGGCATGAGTCAGCAGTATTTCAGGGATGATGATGTCCAAATCATTCATTTTATCCATCGGAGTTTCCTCCCGCTCTTGTCGCATGTGCGTGCTGAAAGGAAAGGTTTATTTTAAACGATAGCAACCTCCTGAATTTTGTTATTGGTTATCAAGCCAATGATGGGCTCGTTCCTGGTCCCTCCCTTGGTAACGAAGACGTCTTGAATTTTGCTGGTCGGGTCCATTTTCATTTTCGCTTCTGCTAGCGTGGCGTCCTCCCTGATAGTGTCAAAGCTAGTCTCTAATAATTTCCTTAAGTCAGCATCGTCATTCAGCAGGTCCTGTAAAGTAAGGTCCTTTAGCTTGGTCTGAGGAGCTTGCAGGGCTTTTTTGACCAAGTACTGTTCGATCGCGCTGCGGTGCAACATGTAAACCGGGTGGTCTTGGTCGTCCAAAATGGGCAAGCGGTCACCCTTTTGTTCTTTGGTTAATGTTTCCAAAATTTCTTCGACGAGTTTTAAGTTTCCAATCTGACCAGCAGGCTTTTTTGCCACCAGCATCTTATTTCGCGGTCTCATTTTCTCTTTTACTGGAATGGATTTGAGTTTTTCCTCCGGGCTAAGAGTTTTGGCGATTTCTGTAACACAGCGGGTGGCGGCCTCAAAATTCTCTCTCCCGAAATAGAAGGCCAGGATGGTTCCCACCCAGGCGCCGAACAGCGGTAAGGTGGCAGTCAGTACCATTTTTGCTGTATCTGTATTTCGACCTATTAAAATTACGGCAAGGGCTACTGACAGCACTCCTCCGATTGAAAACAAAGTAACGATAAGTGATAGCCACTCTCTGTAATCCCCTCTATTCTTCTTTTCATTGGCATTCGGGGCCATCACCAGTTCCTCCTTTGATTAATTAGATACTTTACAAAGAGTTTAACTTTTTAACTAGGTTCCAAGATAAACTCAATCTAAACTTATTGTCAAATATTAAGTAATCTTAATGGCGATAGATGGCGACTAGAGACGATACCGGATGGTCTAGATAGTAGCTGCGGGGATTTGGGAATAAAAAAGGACAAGGGGGTCGAGGTGTCGAGAACTGCTATGATTTAAAACTTATCAACTATCTGAAATATCAACTTATCTGGAACATATCTTCACTTTTAGATCAGTGGATTTTATTGCCCAGTGTGACAGCTATCCACTGTTGGTCCACTTTGGTACTCACCTAAGCAGCTCATCAAGTTGTTCCAGATTGAAAGAGGTCTCGTGAGCCTGGTCCATCCACCTGGCACATCGGTTGGCATTCAACGGAATGCCCACAGGAGAGATGCCTGTACGGATGCATAGCCTCATGCCCATGGCAAGCTCCGGGATACATGCGATTCCGAGCGCTCCAATGCTGGGGTGCTCTTGCTTGAGTCTTCTAAAAAGTTTTTCCTGGTCCATCTCTACAGAAATATATGGTTTGATGCCATATTTCTCGAGAAGGACACTCCCCAGGTGAACGAAGCAGTCCTCGGTGCAACCTCGGCACACGGCCTCGATGTCACCTGCTTCTGAGCGACACTCCGGCCTGAAGTCGCGCAGGCAATGGGCAATGAGGGCAACCTTGTATTCAGAGCGTTTGAATTTTTCCCGGTAAATTCTGTTCACTAATTCGATCTCAAGCATGTACAGGTGGTATTTTTCCTCCGTCGTGACAAGCGTGCTGTCACCCCGCTTCGCGTATGGCAAGCTCTTCAAATGGTTCGAAACATGTTGGGTATAGACGGACAATGCCTGCTTGAGGGTTTCTCTAACAAATTGGCTGGCCTTCCGATCGGCCCCCCTGATTTTCAAGCCCAGAAGAAGAGACCGATTTTCCAACTTCTGTATCAGGGCCAAAAGCCTTTTTTCATCAGGGTAGCGCTGAAGGAACACTTCTGCCAAGCGCTTTATTTTGGCAAAGTAACGTTCGGGATCGCCGCCCTCAGCAAACAGTGAGTAAGTTTTCCCTTGGACTGGCGTGTATAGTTTCTTGTCATTTGACAATGTTTTCACACTCTCCCCGGGCAGGCTGGCTTCTTTTGGATTTTCCTGGTCCAATGGGAAATGGGGGGCCTGAGACCACTAATTCATCCCTCACCTATTCATTGCACCCTTTCTATAAGTTACCAGAGGCTCTTTTGTTTATCTGGAGTAGGTCGACTTCGATGCAAGAATTTCTCTGCGATGGCCTGAGCAATCAAAGGGGCATTCCCGCCAGCCCGGTTGTTGATGATCAGGTTCACTGCCACATCTTTTTGGATGGCAGTCTTAATGATGTCCACCGTTTCTAAAATCATCTCCGGCTGCAGCATTCCCTCGATCAGCTTGTCAAAAGGATGAGTTTTCTCATAGGAATCCTCATAGCGCATTCCCAAAGGGGTTAGTAGCCTGATCACGCTTTCATTCCCGGCATTAAAGAATCTGCCGTCGGCCTTGGCCAGCTGTTTTCTTAAAGTTGGCAGCCAGGTCCAATGGGATAGCACTTGTCCGACGCCGTGTTTTTGTAGGATATCAAATATCTGGGTTCTGAGATACAGGTCGGTGCGCAGTTCCAAGTGGTACCGGGAGTCATTGGGTATCTGGCTGAAGAATTTATCCAAAGCCAGTGCCATCTCGTTCACCGGCACCCGATCTTTCTGGCGCTGATACTCCTGTTCAAAGATGAAGCCGGTGAGCTTGGCGCCCAGGAGATTTACGGCCGGATCATAAAATTGATCCATGAACATCGTGGGATTCAGATAGGCTGCGTTTTCGACATACTCCTTTCCTTTCCGTACCCTGCATAGGTCTTCAAAACTTGATAGTTCTGAGTGGGCTCACTGTTCTGGTCAAGAAGTTGCCGGTAAAAGGTGAAGTCGATTTCCAGGACAGCAAAATACTTGAAATACTCCTCGACGCTGTCGACGGGGAGCACTTCTTCAATGAATGATTTGCCGGCTATGATTTTGGTGCGTTTGGTTATCCGGTCATGGTAGCGGTCTGGTGAGTAAATCTGCTCGAGCCAGCCGGCATACCGGTCGCTGGCCGTCCCGATAAATACCTGGGAGTGAAGATTGCGGAATTGGAAGGATTCCGGATTGGCCTGGGGGCTTTGGGGCATGAACTCATCTTAATTGAAATTAAAGGATTCTCCAAATTCAGGACAATTGGTGATTCAGATATGCTAAACATATTCAATAGCTTGTATGGATTTCAAATGGCGCGACGCTCGTCCATGGCGCGATAGCCCTCCGCCACCTGGTCAAGTGGGAGGGTTAAATCAAAGACCTTGCCGGGGTTGATCTTGCCGTGCCACACCAGGTCGATCAACTCGGGCAGGAAGCGGCGCACCGGGGCAGGGCCGCCATGAAGCCGGTGAGCTTGGCGCCCAGGAGATTTACGGCCGGATCATAAAATTGATCCATGAACATCGTGGGATTCAGATAGGCTGCGTTTTCGACATACTCCTTTCCTTTCCGTACCCT
>JARRRH010000455.1:0-3102 GCA_037380925.1 Deltaproteobacteria bacterium
TAATAGGCTTGGTTTTGGTTCGGGCCTTGATAATCACGGCGGAATCGCCGAACTGATCGAGGCCCAAGACCTCGATCGGCTCCATAATCATGGCCGAGAATGCGGGATCCCGGCGCATGTCTTCGTCCACCTCTTTGATCACTTCAATGACCTGATCCACGTTTTCACGATAGGCTACGCCGATGTCGAAAACATAGTACGAGAAGTCCTTGGTCATGTTGGTTACGGTAGTGATTTCACCGTTCCGGATGTAGTGGACCGAGCCGGCGAGATCGCGGAGAAGGGTGTACCGGATATTGACTTTTTCCACCACGCCTCCCGCACCGGCTATTTGGACCACATCTCCAACCCGTATCGCATCATCAAGCAGAATGAAGAATCCGGTGATCACGTCACGAACGAGATTCTGTGCACCGAAACCGATGGCAACACCGGCGACGCCTGCTGCCGCCAGGATCGGGCCGATGCGAATCCCCAGCTCCCCCAAGATTACGATCAGTGCGATACCGATGATAACAATGCTCGTGGTCTTCGAGATGATGCCGTGGAGCGTCCGTGCCCGCTTGTCCTGCTCTTCATCCCTTTCCGCACGCTCTCGAATCAGCGTGCGCTTGGTGAGGGCTTTCGCCACCTTTACGACAACGATCGTGAGGATCACAATCAGCAGTATCCTGAGCCCACTGGCAACGACCCAATTGAACGCTTGCTGGGCCAGGTTCATGATGTCGAGATATCCATCCATGTTCTTTTCCTTTCTTGTCTTGCTCAGTCCGACATAACTGGTAAGGCTTTGGGTACGGTTTGTTCCATTTCATGCATGCTGTCTACATCATCGTTTCCTTTAGTTAGGGACACACCGCAGCAGCCACTGTGCAGAACAGTCATCCGCCGTTCAGGGTCGGCTTGAAGCAGCCATCGTCCGGGATGCAGGCAGACGCTACCCTATCTCCAGACTTCCACCGTTAATCAGCTCCGGCCTGGTGCTTCTTTGTTTGGGGAACTGGATCGGCCCGACCTGCCCGATTTCCGGGTACGTATTATCTCCTTACAAAGAGATTTTTTCAATTTCTATTTCAGCACATTTTTGGCCACCTCGGTAAATCCGACATTGACTACTCCTACCCCGACCGTGTGGAGGATGGCCACCGAAGCGCTGCTGAAGTCGGCGTATTCAAAGAAGGTCAGCGCATAGTCTATGACCGTGTTACTGGACAAATCACCGTGCTATACAGGGTTGACCCTATTTACGCCCTCTTATTAAGCGGGTAAAAAGTTGAGGCCGCGAGATATCTGAAGGAGCGATCAAAGGAGCATCCCCGTGGTTGGCTTTCGTTCGAGGGGGTCTTTTCGGTCGAGCGAGACCTCAAATAACATCATAAATCCCAGGGGAAGTAGGATCGCATGAGCCCATCAAACCCTTCACAACCCGATGTTACGCTGGGTACGCCTTTTGAAACCCTGATTCCCGCTCGCATGGACCGTTTGCCCTGGAGCCGTTTCCACTGGCTGGTCGTTGTCGCCCTAGGAGTCACCTGGATTCTGGACGGGCTGGAAGTGACCCTCAAAGGCGCCATCAGCGGCGTGCTGCTGGAAGCGGGCACCTTGCATTTTACCAGCGCGGAAATCGGCCTGATTGCGTCCTTCTACCTTATCGGCGCAGTTTCCGGCTCCCTCTTTTTCGGTTACCTGACGGACCGGCTGGGCCGCAAGAAACTCTTTTACGTCACCCTGAGCGTTTACCTGGTCGGTGTGGGTTTGAGCGCCTCTTCCTGGAACCTCTGGAGCTTCTGCCTGTTCCGTTTCATAACGGGATCCGGGATAGGAGGAGAATACGCAGCCATCAACTCCGCCATCGACGAGCTCATTCCTGCGCGGATGCGTGGCCGGGTCGACCTCATTATCAACGGCAGCTTCTGGGTGGGGGCTGCGGCAGGGTCCATCGCCACCCTGTTTCTCCTCAACCCTAACATCCTCCCGGTGAACGTCGGCTGGCGGGTGGGCTTCGGCATCGGCGCCGTTATCGGTCTCATTATCCTCTTCCTGAGGAGATACGTTCCCGAGAGTCCGCGGTGGCTGGCAACCCATGGATACCGCGAACAGGCAGAGCAGGTGGTCACGGACATCGAGGACTCAATCGAGGAGCAAAAGGGCGAAAAGCTCCCTGAGCCGGAGGGCAAACTGGTCATCAAGCCCCGGAAGAGTTTCGGGTTCGGCGTCACCGCCAAGACCATGTTCCAGAAGTACAAGACCCGCTCCGTGCTGGGGCTTTCCCTCATGATTTCCCAGGCCTTTCTGTACAACGCCCTCTTCTTCACTTATGCCATGGTGCTGACCCGGTTTTACGACGTCAATCCTGACAGGACCGGAATCTACCTTCTGCCGTTCGCCGTGGGGAACTTCCTGGGGCCCCTGGTCCTCGGGACCTTTTTCGACACCATCGGCCGCCGTCAGATGATCTCGGGGACCTATGCCCTTTCCGGCCTGATCCTTGTCTTCACGGGATATCTCTTCACCAAGGGCGATCTTTCCGCCTTCAGCCAGACGGCCCTCTGGTCGGTCATCTTCTTTTTCGCGTCCGCCGCCGCCAGTTCAGCCTACCTCACGGTGAGTGAAATTTTCCCGCTCGAGACCAGAGCGCTCGCCATCGCTTTCTTCTATTCTGTGGGGACCGGGACCGGAGGGATCGTGGCACCGTGGTTCTTCGGCACCCTGATCGGCACGGGAAATCGCTACGACGTGATGTGGGGATATCTCCTGGGAGCCGCTCTCATGCTGGCGGCGGCCGGGGTGGAGGTGATCTGGGGCGTCAAGGCGGAGAGGAAATCGCTCGAAAAGGTGGCCGAACCTCTTTCGGCACTCGAAGGAGAGGAAGCAGGTCACGCGGCCCGATGAGAATCCTCCGGCACGGCCTTTTCTGTTCCATCTTAGGTGGAGGGTTTAATGGCAAGTGAGTCTCCACCAGCAAAGCTGGCGGCCTCAGGCGGCCCCCTCAAAGGGGGCTCAAGGGCAAAGCCTTTTCTGAAGTGACTGGCGGGAGGGCGCCGTCTTTTCGCAGTTTATCTGTGGGGGAAACCCCTGGCCCGGTCCTCACCAACGGCCTAG
>JARRRH010000456.1:0-4335 GCA_037380925.1 Deltaproteobacteria bacterium
GCAACTTCAGAAATTAAAGCGGGGTCCATAGCATCGCACCGGGTCTCAAAACTCGTTTTCAACCCAAGCGACCTCAGCACAGGAAATATGTGAAAGGAAAGAAAAAGGGCGTCACTAACTAAAAGAACGTGGCTGTTGCATTGTCTTGAAAGCCCCTCAAGGTCCTGCTGAATGATCTCAGGGGGAACTTCTCTCCTGACGGGGCGGATCAACTCTTCCATGCAAAAACTGCACTTGTGGGGGCATCCTCTGCTGAAGGCATAGGACAGGACATTATACTCTTTTGGAAATCTAAGCAGTTTGAGATTCAGAGGGGCCTTTGTCTGGAGATCAAAAGGGGCCGCTTTTTTTGTGAAACGAATTGTAGAGCCCTCTCGCCAGACCAGATTCGGTATCCCCTCGTCAAATGGGCTTTCACTCTTTTCCAAGCGCTCGATAATTTTGAGTGCAGGAATCTCGCCCTCTCCAAGCACGATCAGGTCTATGGCCGACGTTCTTGAAAGAATCTCTTCGAAATAGATCGTGGGGAAATAGCCGCCCAAGAAAATAAACAAGTCCGGGTCTCGCTGCTTGACCATTTCGCAGAGGTGAATGGCCTCTTCTGCTTGTGCAATGGCTGTACAAGAAACACCCATGCCGGTCGGCCTCGCTTTGAGCAGGTCTTTGATAAATTCTTCGTATATCAGGGATTTTCCCTCTCCTGTCAAAGGCAGACCATAATCGACCGGCACGGAAACAATTTGAATTTCCGCGCCTGGGAGATGGGCTTCCGCAAAGCTGGCAATCTCGAGGAGAGGCAGCGGGTAGGCGGGCACGTACATGTCCGTGTTCTTTGAGATGGGTTCAACGAGTAGAATCAAGGCCGGTTCCTGTATGAAACGGGTTAACTACCGGGCCCTGAAACGGGCGCTGTCATGAACAGATAAGCAGCAAGACTGATTTGTACGATGCGGACCATGGATGTGGCTTTGCCCGGGCCTGCATCCACGGCCTCCTAGCTGCGGCTTCGCTAACCGTATGCAGGGGTTAACAATGACTGGGCGCGTGGAGCTTCCATTTGATCGTAACGCCGCTGAATATTTTCCAGCTTAGCATATTTTCCCCACTGGTACCACTCCTGTGGGTGCTTATAGATGTATTGTTCAAGAAATTTTAATAGGATTGTGCCGATGGCCATCTCATGAGCCAGGATAAATTGTCTCTGAATCTCTTCCAGGGAAATCGCGGCGAGCTTGTAGCGTTGGTTCGGCTCCCTCTGCATGAGACTAAAAACCACGAATGCACCCGTTCTCTTCTGCAAGACACTTATAACCTATTGCTTTCAACACACTGGAAGTACGATCAACATCGATGATCCTGGTCTCAAATTCCTCCGCCTTTTCCAGGGAGACACGGCGAAGGTGGCCGGAGGAGAACCGCACAAGAATCGTGACCGGGTAACCCTTTCTGGCCAGAAACCCTGGAATAAACTCCACCCCTCCGAAATGCCCTGTAATCAAAAGCACGCCTTTACCTCGTTGCAATCCCCGATCAATAGCATCTATCCCCTCTGCCCGAATTTGGGTTTCCAAAAACTCGGTCAGCGAATCCACAGAGGAAAAAGCATTAAAAAGCTTTTCATAGTAGTGACAAAAGATCCCCCGGAAAACGGCTTTCTTTAATGCCTTTGTTTCAGGCTCACTCTTCCCGAATCCAAATACGGATTCCAGAGAGGATTCAATCTTGAGCTTTTCCTCCCCTTTCACCAAGAAAAAGAGTTTCCCAAGGGCCAAGATGTAAAAAAATCCTATTTTCCAGCCCAATTTTTGATAAAGAAAGAGGTTGGGCTTCATCTGGAGAAAAGAGCTGAGTCTCATGCCTTAGGCCACCCCCCAATTTTATTTATGGCGCATTCAAGACACGGGGATTCTCCTGACACGAGCCTCTCAATTTAAAGCATTACTCTCAATAGTCATGCCAACGTATCCCCAAAATGTCTCTTTTTGCTTTCCGTTCACCTCTGTGAGGCTGGGAACGCTTCAACACAACATGTAGGGGTTGCGTGCGCTTGTGGACCCATATATATTATTTCCCAAAAACGCCGTAGTTATAGACACTTGCAAGAAATCAACGGCCCGGGTAAAAAAAGCACAGAATAATGTGCATTACCGCACAGAATTTTGTGCACGCCGCCAAGGTTATTTGAATGTTCTTAGAATCGGGCTTTATTAGACGCAACTATTTTATATCACATCATAAAAAAAGGGAAGCTTTTTTTCGTGGCCCCTTCACAAGACCGGCACAAAGTAATTGATCTTTACGTAGAATGTGCTAAATTAACTGGTTCAGGATTCGAAAAAGGTTAGAGATGCGCAGGGAGCAGCGTTAGTCATGGAAAAATGGGCGACGATTCTGGTTGTGGACGACGAAAATGGGATCCGCCAATCCTTTAACATGGTTCTCAAAGACAAATTCAACGTGCTCCTCGCTGAGAGCGGACAGCAAGCCATTGATCTTTTCAACAGAAACACCGTGGATCTCATTTTGCTGGACATCCTTCTCCCGGACATAAACGGGATTGATCTCCTGGAAAAACTCAAGACCATTGACCCGAACCCCGAGATCATCATGGTGACCGCGGTTAAGGAGATTCAAACAGCGGTCAGAGCCATTAAACTCGGGGCCTACGAGTATATTATAAAGCCCTTCCTGGTGGAAGATGTCATCAACCTCATTAACCGGGCCCTGGAAAAACATAGTCTTCTGAAAGAAGTCACCTACCTGAGAAATGAACTCAAGAGATACCACCCTTTTGAAGCCATCGTCGGCGAAGATGAAAAAATGGAGAAGGTTTTCGACCTGATAGCCACGATTGCGGAAAGCGATGGGTCGGTTCTGGTCCAGGGCGAAAGCGGCACGGGGAAAGAGCTCGTGGCCCGTGCCATACACAATCTCAGCCCGAGAAGAGAGCAGCCCTTTGTCGTGATCTCTTGTGCCGCCATCCCCCCAACCCTGATGGAAAGCGAGCTTTTCGGGTATCAAAAAGGCGCGTTCACAGGCGCGGTTCGGACTACCATGGGCAAGCTGGAGATAGGCAATAAAGGAACCCTTTTCCTGGATGACATCGACACCCTGGACGTGAATATGCAAGCCAAGTTGCTGCGGGTGATCCAAGAAAAGGAATTTGAACGGCTGGGCACCGCCAAGGTTATCAAAATCGATGCGCGCTTTGTGGCAGCCTCCAACAAAGATCTCCGGACATTGATGCAAAACGGAGAATTCAGGGAAGACCTTTTTTATCGCCTGAATGTTTTTCCTGTCGAACTCCCGCCTCTAAGACAAAGAAAAAGCGACATTCCCCTGCTGGTCGATCATTTTCTGGAGTCGAATGCGAAGCGGTCGGCCAAGCCGCCAAAGCGGTTTTCGAAGAAGGCGATGAAAGCGCTGATGGACTATGATTGGCCTGGAAATGTCAGGGAGCTTCAAAACATGGTGGAAAGGTCCTTCACCATAACGAAGGATCCTATCATCCACCTAAGGGACATCTCTTCCTTCAACATTGGGAAAGCAAACATAAAGGACATGACTCTCAAAGAAGCGGTAAATCTTTTTGAGCAGCAGTACATTCATGAAGTGCTTGAAAGCGTCGAAGGAAACAAGAAAAGGGCTGCTTCAATCCTCGGCATCCACCGCAACACCCTTCTCGCCAAGACGAACACTCCGAGTCTGAAAAAATAAGAAGAAGGCGCAAGGTTTAAGGCAAGACCGTCCTCCGCCGCCTTAGTTTTTTGTCAAGTCTGCTTTTCTGTTAAAGGGGCATATCAATAAAGGGGAGAAGCAGGGAAAGGCGGTAAGGCCTTACACCTTGTGCCTTGCGCCTTATGCCTTTTAATGATAA
This sequence comes from Deltaproteobacteria bacterium, assembly GCA_037380925.1. Lineage (GTDB taxonomy): Bacteria > Desulfobacterota > DSM-4660 > Desulfatiglandales > HGW-15 > JARRRH01. The sequence goes on from JARRRH010000456.1 coordinate 3,878, forward strand.
TCCTCTCTGGCTGGAGAAAACACGTCAATAATCTCGGCTGGTGAGCCACCGCATTTGGCGCTGTGTGGAAGGTTTGAAAGAATGTGATACGCTTCCCCTTTATGGATGATCTTTCTTTCTCCAGCAACCACCAGCTCGATGGAGCCTTCCAGCACAGTGCCCATCTGCTCGTGGGGGTGAGCATGTTCCGGGACTACGGCACCGGGCGCCAAACGAAAGAAGACCATGGTCATTTTTTCGCCTGGAATAACCCGCATTTCAATGCCTTCAGCAGGTCGCTTCGGCTCTATATCCTCTAGAACATAATGTTTCATCGGGCATCCTCTTTTCAGGAATTAAGGTTTTTTTGCCCTGTGCCTTGTGCCTTTTGCCTCTTGTTCATATCCCGCAGGTTCTTCGGACCTCCTCATTTTCTGTCAGCTCTTTCACCGTCCCTTGGTAGCGTATCCGGCCGGTGT
>JARRRH010000457.1:0-4478 GCA_037380925.1 Deltaproteobacteria bacterium
TTTGCTGGGTATCGGCATCGAATTTTCCACCCATGGCGGCGATCAGGTTGGCAAGCTGGCCTGCGGAAAGCCCGGGGCTGCCCCGGAACATCATGTGTTCCTGGGCATGGGCCATGCCCGGAAAGCCGTCCGGCGCTTCGTTGGAGCCCACAAGATAATTGACCTCTGTTGTGACAACGGGCGCCAGGGCATTGGGTACGATGACGATCCGGAGTCCGTTTTTGAGCGTTTCACGGAGAACCTCTTCCCCTGTCGCCGTTTGTGCAGCAGCGGTCCAGATCGCGAAGACGCAAAGGACTATTGGAACAAGTTGTCTCGCAATAGATTTCATGATTTTCTCCTTATTTCGATTTCTAGAGGATAGTGGTGCGGCCGCAGGAGGTAAAAATAGATTACCTCCTCTTCCAAGAGCTGATTTCTTCACTTAGGAGTTCCAGGACCCTCCTGGCCGCAGCGACAACCGCGGGGCTGAGTTGACGGTCTCTGAAGCAAACCTCTCCGATTTGAACCCGGGATGGGGGCGGTGACAATCCGCACATTTTCACCCGGCCCGGCGGCGGCAAGATCCTCGGCCACGGCCACGCCCACACCGTCATCACCCATCATCGTGTTACCGATGCCGAGGACGGTGATCCTCGGCGCTCCACAGGCGCTCGGCCTATCTCCTCTGAAATCTCCCAATCTACGGTCTTCCCTCCTGCACGGCCGCCGCCTCTTTTGATTCATGCCGCAAGAACATCACCCCAAGGCGCGCGCGAAGCTCGGTCACCGCCAGGTATATGTGGACGCTGACCGAAGCAATGAAAATCCACATGATAAAGTAGTGTATGGTGTGCATGGCGGCCAGACCCCCGACCAGATAGGTGAGGGGATGGAAAAAGGACTTGGTCGCAGGCCACATGGACAGCCCGCTGATGGCCTGGAGGGTGATGAGGAGAAGCCAGAAATAGAAAAACACTTTGAAGACCGGGTCGAATTTGGGGGCCTCCGGTCGGCTTCGGCGCAGAAACAAATAGTACTTCAGCGTGTCGAGGAAAGTCTGCCGATCCGCCTTCCCGAAAGCGAACCAGTGGTAGTCCCGGATCTTTTGCCGGCTGCCCCGACCGGCGGAGCCGGCGCCCAGAAAGGCCCAGTAGACCCTGACGATTGCGGTGAGGATAAAGACCCACATGAAGGTAAAATGGAGCAGCTGGTTCACCTGCATTCCCCCCGAGTAATAGGGCGAACGGATGTAGCCGCCGGTAAGCATGAGAATGAAAAGCGATGTCAGGTGAACCCAGTGCAGAACCGCAACCGGCCATGGGTGCTCTTCTCTTGTGGCAGGCACGTTCATCTGCTTTTCTCCTTAACGGACAGAATGCCAGGGATGCCACCGCGCCGGCAATGTAGCGCCCGACACCCGGAAGATCGAGTAGCTGCTCGAAGTCCGTTGGCAAGACACCACCGTGCTGTTGTTCAATCACGTGAACCGCGCAGGCAATTCAGGCATCGAAGGTGTGCACAGCCCTCAAGATCTCAAGAGGACGCTTCGGATCGATCACTGGCGTCCCGATGAGCGCCTCTTCCACCGGGCCCCGAACTCCCATGTCGTCGCGGGGTGAGAAGTTCCACTCCGAAGGGGGAACGGCGGCGAAGGTCTTTACGGTCCCGTTCTCGATCCGTACATAATGGCACAGGGCTCCGCGCGGGGCGTCCCACCCTCCGTGCCCTGTACCGCTCCGCGAGGTGTCGAGCTTCTGGTAGACCGCCGTCTTGCCTGCGCCGATGTTGGCCAGGAGTTCCTCCGACCAGCGGACGGCGTTATCCGCGTTCACCTTCGCCTTGATCACTCGTGCGGCAATTCTTCCAAGGTCCGACATGAGAACCTCGGGCTGGCCCGGCTTACCGATCGCCGCAAGAACATCATCGACCAGCCGCTTGGTCTCGGGTCGGCCGGACAGGTAAGCCACGAGGACTTCCGCAAGGGGACCGACCTCCATAGGACGGCTTGCGTCCCCATACCGTGTCGACCGAGTCCAGTCGTACTTCCCGGAAGGAAGTTCCTCGCCCTCGATAGGGGGGAGGCGCGTGAAGTCTATCGGCTCCTGTCCCACCTCCAGCGGGTGGTTGCCCTGGCCCACGCCATCCCCGTAGTAGGAGGTCTTGGTGTAGATCCTGGTCTTGTTCGGGTCGACCTTGTGGACCTCGAGCTTCCTGTCGAAGAGGCCTCCCCTCGGAAACAGGCGTCCGTAAGGATCCTGATTCGCTTCGTCCAACACGCCCCAGGTCAGGTAGTTCCCGACCCCTTTTCCCGTATCCATAAGATCGAGGTGATAGGGCGCTATGGCGAGCAGGTCCGGCACCATCCGGGTGTCTATAAAGCTCTGAACGTCTTGCATGCGTGCCTTGTAGAAGAGGATCTCGTCGATGTGTGGAAGCTGGGTGATGCCGCCGGGCACGTAATGCTGGATCATGGAAAGCGCCCCCCCAGGATGGTGTTGGCCTGGTTCGCTTTCTGCTGGGCTTCGATGCTCTCCAGGTAGTGGGCCGTGACTTCGAGATCAAGATCGGGCGGCAGTTTGTATCCCGGATGGTCCCAGTACATGTTGGCAAAGATCCCCAGTTGCCCGGACTCCACCACGGCCTTCACCTGGTCCTGCACCCGCTTGAGCGCAGGGGTGCTCGCCTTCGCCTTAAGGGCCTTTGGAATGTTGACGTAGTCAAAGCCGTTGAGGATGTAAAACCACAGGATGTGGTCATATCCGATCTGGGCGGCTTCGGTCATATTGCGGATGAGCCGCGTGTTGTCATCCATCTTCTCCATCCCCAGGGCCCGCTCCACCGCCTGGGTCGCATTGAAGGCATGGGGATTGGGGCAGACGCCGCAGATGCGCTCTGCGAAGTACCAGAGACTCATGGGGTCCCGATTCTTCATGAAGATTTCGAAACCCCTGAAAAGGGTTGATGTGTTCCACGCATCCGTCACTTTCCCGTTTTCAACCGAACAGGTGATGCGGAGGTGACCTTCTATGCGAGTTACAGGATCGATGACGATCTTACGCATTCTTACCGCCCTCCTTGGGGCCCTTATCTTTTTCCTTCTCTTCTTCGTCGGAGCCCCTCTTTCCCAGGCGGCCGGTCACCGCCTGTCCAATGACGTGTGCACCGATGCCCACGGCGGTTGCACCGATAAGACCCAAACCGATGTCCGTGGGAGAGACGTTGCCGGGGATTCTAAAGCCCGGCACTTCGCTGTAGAAAGGAGTCAGCTTGTCCCAGAAGTGTGGTTCCGCACAGCCGATGCAGGGTCCTGCGTGCACAGGCCAACTGGTATCCCCATTCCACTTGTTGATGGGGCACGGGGCATAGGTCACCGGCCCCTTGCAGCCCACCTTGTAAAAACACCAGCGCTTCCGGGATGCCTCGTCTCCGAAGACCTCCACAAACTCGCCGGCTTCGAAATGGCCCCGCCGCTCGCAGTTGTCGTGGACGGTCTGGCCGAAAAGGAAGAAGGGACGGCCGATGGAGTCCAGCTCGGGCAGCTTGCCATGGACCAGCATGTACACCAGGATGGCTACAGTGTCTTCCGCCTGGCCGGGGCAGCGGGGGGAGTTGACCACGACGGCGTCGGGTATACCGCCCTCCGCTCTCAGGAAGTCTCTCACTCCCTTCGCACCGGTGGGATTCGGGTAGGCTGCCTGGATGTTGCCGTAACAGGCACAACTGCCGATGCAGATGGTGGCCTTGGCTTTCCGGTAAGCGTCTTTGACAATCTCCATGGAAGTCCGGCCGTGGATCGTCATGGCGTAAGGGATCTTCGTGGCAATGGCCCCTTCAACCACGTAATAGAAATCTCCGGAATCCACGGTCTCGCGGAAGCATTTTTCCGCCTGATCTCCTGCAGCGGCCATCAGGGCTTCATGATAGTCGAGGGAGATCTGTCTCAGGATCAACTGGGCCGGGTCGGGCTTGCGGCTCTGCAGAAGGTTGACGGAACATCCGAGGCATTCCTGGAAGAGGGACCAGACGATGTTGGGTCGCTTGGCAAGCTTCTCCAAAGCCCCTGCAACCCTTGTCACGCCCGTCGGCCCGCTCACGCCGATCAAGGTAGCCAGGGCACCGCAGTACTTGAGGAAATCACGGCGAGACAATCCACGGAAGGGTGACAACTTCTTGTTTCCTTTCACACTCCCACCCCCTTCAGCTTCTCCATTCGCAATTTTCCTTTCACCCTATACCTCTTCTACGGGAAGACAATGGGGGGGATTATGTATTCGGAATAAAGAATCCCTGTATTCGTGCAGGAAAGAGGGAGGAGGCTAGCCCGCCTTGATTTTAGGCGGGCTTCACCCGTCCGTAACGCTTTGAAATGACCAGACCGGGAGCCTTGGAATCGAAGAAAACCCTTCGGGGTCGTCTTCCAGAAACCACGGATGAAAGAATTTCTGAAAAGATGCTTACTCAATTGCCGAATGAACCAAAGTTATACTGCCTTTACT
>JARRRH010000458.1:0-6225 GCA_037380925.1 Deltaproteobacteria bacterium
AATGGGAGCCATCTATGTTGACTCCCTGGAAAGACCGTACGGGTTCCGTGGGGAGGACCTTTCGTTTTTCATGGATCTGAGTCAACGGATAGCCTCTTCCGTGGAAACGGCCCAGTTGAACTCTGAGCTGTTTGAAATGGCCGATGGTCGCTGAGCAGCTATAGGAGCGATACATTACCTATAATTGCATCACGACGCATCTGGAGGTCCGTCGTGCGGTACATTCCTGTCCTTGATGATGATGAGAGAGAGATCTTGATATGGTCCGAAGGTATTTGTCGTTTCTCGGGTACAGGGTGGAGACAGCTTGTGGTGCAGAGGAAGGATGCAATTTATTTGATAACGACCTCAATTGTGGCTTGGTGATTACGAAAATGAAGGTAGGAGACATTAACGGCAATGACATTGCCCAATATATCAGAAACTCACAACAACCTCACACACCAATAATAGCCATTGGAAGGGCTGAAGATGACATTGACCGGTGTTTATTCAACTCGGTCCTAATGACACCATGCAAGCTGAAGCTTTTCGGAGAAAGTGTTTCCTCCTTCATGTTCCCGATGGCGCGGGTGTAAGAACTCTTCAAAATTCAGACTTCACGTTTTCCATCACACGTAAACACTTACAATTTTGCTCAAAATCTTTAAAGCATGTAGGCGCCTAATAAACCCATTCAGCTATTGTTCATCTCCCGAAGATGCCCTTTGCTCACCCCAGACTTTTTTGCTTCGCTTAATCTTCTTTTGGACAATGGGCCATGTCTTCTGCAGAAGGAACGACCCCTCAAATCGTTCGAGCATGTCCAAGAACATCTTGTAGGGCACGGTGAAACTCAACTCGTCGTTCTTGAAGAACTTCCGAGCAGAGGGATCCCATCCTCCGAGCACCGCCTTAGGCTGACCCTTTTCCAGGTACCTGAGGGGCCATCCGATGAGATTTGTGCAGGCTGCGCCCCAGGGAGATGCGACCACCTCGGCGTCATGGGTCACAAATGCGGCAAGTTGGTGAAGGCCGCACAATACCTCGGGTCGTGCGAAGAACGACACCAATTCGGGCTCTTCCGTTGACGCAAACAGATCAAGAGGCTTGAGAATGCAGTATTTCTTCGGAGCGGGCCTTGGGTCGATGTATTCGAAGATGCGCCGCAATTCGTCAGGAGACTCAATATACAGCTCTCCTTCCATATACCCCGGTATTCCGCTGGATACGTATTGGATCATCGTTTCAGTCTGAGGTTTCATAAAGCCCAGGAAAAAAGCGCCTCCCGGGCAGCCGAAATGCGCGGCATCGAAATAGGCGGGCAGGTGTTTCTTTCGCGCCCTCCAGATAGCGCTTATCACACAGGTGAAATGGCTGAAGAGGTTTTGCCAGTCTATTTCATTTTTTTGCTCCTTTTCGCGGGTGGGCAGATCCGCCGCATCAGGGGTAATTCCTTCGGAAGGCTCGATATCCGAATAGAAAACTTTGGTAATAGGGTAAGGCCTCAGAAATGTGTCTCTTGAGGTTGTCAATCCGGGACTGAGGTGCAGGGTGTGTAGATAGAAACTCTGGAGGCTGAGCTCCTCCCTTTTCATTCATTCTTTCCCAAAAAGGAACAGCTTCTCGTGGATCATAACCGGCTCTAGCCATGAGAATCAAACCTATGCGATCGGCCTCATTTTCATGAAGCCTGCTGTATGGAAGAAGAAACCCGATGTTTGCTCCCATTCCGAATGCGGCGACGGCGAGTTCGCGGGTTTGGCTGGGCTTATCAGATAGTGCAGTTGACAAAGCCATGCCCCCCATATTGGCTAACAAGGCTTGACTCATCCTCTCGTTTCCATGCCCGGCAATAGCATGTGCCACCTCATGACCCGTGACGACGGCAAGACCGGTATCGTTTTTGGTATACGGGAGAATTCCCGTATAGACTGCCACTTTCCCACCCGGCATGCACCACGCATTGACAACCTTGTCGTCCTCGATAAGATTAAAATCCCAGTTGTATTCTCTGATCTCACCCTTCCTTCCCGATTCTGCAAGAAATGACTCAGCCGCGCTTGCAATCCTTTTTCCAACCCTTTGGACCGCTTGAACCTTCTCACGATCCTTTGAGAGCTTTGATTTCCTTAGAACTTCATCGTATTGCTGGAAACTGAGAGCCAATAGCTCGGATTCAGGGACCAAATGCAGGCTTTGTCTATGCGTGATGGGAACCTCGGCACACGCAAATAACAGGAAACAGATCACCATAATGGTCAAGGGCCAGAACAGGTCTAAGGACTTCTTTCGAAGCCTCATTCTCTTAGAATCCATATGATCATACCCTCCATGTGCAAAAGGCCTTATTTGCCGGCATCGCAAAGTCTCGTTTTCTTGACGTCGTTGCAACGGGGAACCCGTGCTCCCATTGGTTCTATGATTGTGCCATTTTCAAACGCCGGGAAGTTTCCATTTCAGCCAAACACCTTTATCTGTTCCTCTAGGGCGGCAAACCGTTTCTTGAGATCCGCGATGATGGACTCCATAAGTTCTGCTGCCGGGGGAACGTCGCGGATAAGCCCCGCTGCTTGGCCACAGTGAATCTCCGCATTCGCAGCATCTCCCAGGTGCTGGGCTTGGTATGGGCTGTGTCCTTCCAGATACTGCTTGAGTTGTTCCCTTGAGGCACCGGATCCTTGCAGCTCCTTAATTTTTTCGGTAAAGGTATTTTGCAGGTCCCGGGCCAGCATAAATCTCTTGGGAACCGATACGGTGCAGACGTCATTGGCATGGACCACGGCCTGCTTGACGTTGCCATGGCTTTCAGATTCCTGGGTGACCATAAAGCGGGAGCCCATGTAAATGCCGTCTGCGCCTAAGGCTAGGGCGGCCAACACCCCGCGACTGTCTCCAATGCCTCCGCCGGTGATTACCGGTATGTCGACTGCGTCTGCCACCATGGGGGTGAGAGCAAAGGTGGTGAGCTCTGTAAATCCCTTGTGGCCGCCGGCCTCAAAACCTTCGCAGATCACTGCATCCACACCGGCTTCCTGGGCTTTTTGGGCGTGGCGGGCTGTGGAGACGGCATGAAGCACTTTGATGCCGGCTTTTTTCAGGGTTTCCGTATACACCTCGGGCCTGCCTACGGATACGATGGCTACAGGTACTTTTTCATCCAGCAACACGTCTACGATTTTTTTGGAGTATTTCATGCCCTCGCCAAAGCCCACTGTCACGTTGACGGCAAAGGGCTTGTCCGTGAGCGAACGCACCTTATGGATCTGCCGACGCACGAGTTCTCCAGTGGCTTCCACATCCGGATTGATCTTATCTGCGCCTGCATTGGGCCCAAGCGTGCCCATGCCGCCGGCATCCGATACGGCTCGGGTCAAGGCAGCACCGCTGACCCAGTTCATTGGCGCCTGGATGATGGGATAACGGATACCAAGAAGGCTGCAGATGCGGTTTTGCGCCATGTTTCACCTCTTCTAGTGAGTTGAAGGAAGTCTCTTTTTGTGGGAAGGAGTTTAGGAAAGCGACTGTTGTATGTAAAGCACAAAGTTCCTCGAGTCTCTATTTCCTATGCCTTTTGGACGACGGTTTCGAGCTTTCGCCCAATGGTTTCCGCGATCTCGCTTAGTGCCGGGTTATCGATCGCCTTCATGGATGCGGCTGGATCGATGGCTGCAATTTCAACCACCCCCTCCTCCGTCTCCTGAACGATCACATTACAGGGAAGCATCGTTCCGATCTTGTCCTCAGCCTGGAGCGCTTTGTAGGCAAAGGGCGGATTGCAGGCTCCAAGAATCCTGTAATTTCTGAAATCAACATCCAGTTTTTTCTTCAGCGTGCTCTTGACGTCGATTTCTGTCAATACGCCGAAACCCTCCTCCTTCAAGGCCTGCGTGACTCTTGAGACAGCCTCGTCAAACCCTGCGTTCATCTTCCTGCTGTAATAGTAGCTCATGATCTTCTCCTTTATTCGCCTTCGCCAGAATACACTGAAGCTTGCTGCAGTGACGAGTGGCGAAGCGTGCCGAAGCGCGCAAGCGGTAACGATACGGCTCGTACGCGGTCATCGTCCAGTCCTTTAATGATCATAGACATAAAGCCGGTCATTTGGAATAATGTATTTCACGTATATCCATCCAAAATATTATGTAGGGCATGAGGTGGGGAGAAAAAGTGGAGAGGGAGTAGGGGAGGGAATCATGCGCTTCGTACAAGGTAGGGGCATGGGGGTCTCTTTTCAAAAACGAGAAGGCCGGTGCCCGGCACACAGCGTAAGGCGATGCGTTAGGCGGGCGGAAGGCCTCCTGCGGAAACAGCCATGAAAAGCCTTCCATGGAATGGATTGATGATGGTCTCCGCCCGTTTTTGAAAAGAGACCCCCATGCCCCTGCAACATCCCGAACCCTTTTTGGACAGGAATGATACATCACCCTATTTTTTGCCGCAGTCATCACGATGACCGGGCTCGGAATAATCAACCCGATCTTGCCTCTGTATGCTCGAAGGTGGCCAGGGATATCCATATCACTGCGAAGAAAGGCGTCGTCACCCTCTTCGGGGATGTCCGTACGTGGTCCGAGTACAAGGAGGCCGCCCGGGCGGATTCCTTAGCGGCGGAGTCTGGGAAGTCATCAATCGCCTCAGAATCTCAGGCGCCGATTATCCCCGGGGCACCGAATAGCTCAATCAATCCTTTTCTACAGATTTCCAGCCCAGGCGAAAGGCCAGGCAGGACATGGATAATCCCCAGCCAATGGCGAAGAGGACGAGGGAGCCGTTGACGGCCTGCTCCTGATAATTGATGGGAACATTGGAACACACGAAGTAGGCGATAAATCCCACGACAGACGCAAAAAGACTGATTTTGAGAAGTTTCTTCACTTTCTTACCTTTCGTGAGTGGCTATGGTCACCCGGAAAGCGTTCTATCCGGGTTCGCGCTGTCAGCGGCGAGATTTCAAGGCTTCCAGAGGGCATTGCTCCGGGCGCCGTGGACCCGCCGCCGTCTCTGGGTATGAAAATGATTGTAAAACCTGAGAATGTGAGGTCAAGAAAAATTTACAGGATTTCTGAGACAATAATACAGGATTCCAGGTATTGACATGAGCCTTCACGCTTTCTTTTTGTTGGTTGTCACTTTCCTGGCCTCCATGGTGGAAGTCATAGAAATGGCCACCATTGTCCTCGGTGTGGGCATGACAAGGGGCTGGCCTTTCACCGCTCTGGGCTCAGGCGCCGGGATGGTCGCCCTGGTGGGAGCTCTCTTTTTGCTGGGGCCGGCCTTGGGAGGGATTTCCATTCGTGACCTCAGGGCAACCATCGGGATCCTCCTTCTCCTTTTCGGCGTTCAGTGGTTTCGGAAGGGCATCCTGAGAGTCACCCTTTACGGCCTTCGGCCGAGGCCGTTGCAGGCACGGGCCACACCCCTGGAAGATCACGAAAGAGGACACCTCGTGGATTGGACGGCCTTCGTCCTGTCTTTCAAGGGTGTGCTCCTGGAAGGAGCCGAGGTCGTTTTCATTATTTTGACTTTTGGCGTAGCCACCCACCATTTGCACCTCGCGGTCGCGGGAGCAGGCGCGGCCTTTGTGGTGGTCGCCGTAGGTGCCGGGCTGGCCTACCCTTCCCTTCTGAAAATCCCCGGTCACGTGATCAAGTACGCCGTGGGATTGCTCCTTGTGTCCTACGGAACCTTCTGGGGGGCCTCCGGCCTTGGGGCCCGCTGGCCCGGATCGGACCTGGCCATTCTACCGCTCCTAGGCCTTTACGGGCTCTTCTCATTTATCGCCATCCGCCTACTTCGATACACAGACTTGACGTTGGACAAGGAGGTACCGCAGAAAGAAGCATCCCCATCTTATATAAAGGGTTTCGCTCTCTTCTGGTACCGCTTTCTCATCGGCGATGATTGGATCGGCGCGGTTTTGATTCTTGCAGGATTCGCGGGAACTTACTGGCTCGCGACGGAGAGCCTCACCTCGTACTGGCTTCTGCCTCTTGCCCTTCTAGTCGGCGTCAGCCTCAGCCTTTACAGGGGCGCGCGGAACTCAAACTAGCCCCCTCTCCCCCAAGGGGCTGTGTCATGATGTCATTCCGAGGCGACAGCCGAGGCTTGTCGCGAACACAGTGAGGGAACTAAAAGATTCCTCGCCCGCCCCGGAGGTGGGGCTCGGGACAATGCTTCGCATTGGATTTCTCCCGCCGCTTCCGCGAGGGTCGAAATGACACAAGAGCGCGAAAAGTGAATTGC
>JARRRH010000459.1:0-3070 GCA_037380925.1 Deltaproteobacteria bacterium
GCCGATGAAGAAGATCTGTTGGACAGTCTTGGCCACCTGGAGGGGATAGGAAAAGATCATGACCACGCCCTTCAGGGCAAAAATGGCCATGGCGCCGAGTTCATTGACGAACGAGATCAGAAGGCGTCCCAGCTTGTTGAACAGGGGTAAGAACAAAATCAGCGACTGCATGAATTTTCAGACCCTCTCCATTTCGGGGCGGCACGTCCTCCGGCACCGTTGCTTTCGTCTCAGTCTCCAAATCCGTACCTAAGAGATCGGATGCCATCTCGTCGGGCTTTAGGAAATTCCAGCGGTCCGGCTGGGCACTGCATCCTGAACGAAGCCGCACGCCTCAGCCGGGAATCCTGGCGTGGAAAACCAGAGTTTCCATGCTGAGATGGAAGTGAATGGAGGTGATGCCGGAGGTCCAGCAGGCGGGACCGAAGGGTCTTACTCGGAAAGGCTTGAGGGGGAATGTTCACCGGGGAGCCGGCAGCGCTCCCCTCGCGGATATCGCCGCCAAGCCCTGGGGCAGGAATGGTCGAAGTCGCAGCACTACTCTTTCTGAGCTCCAATGGGTCTTTCTCTAAATTTGGTATCGTTTCAGGATGTTACCCCATTGGCTCTCTTTCTCTGATCCCTTCCATTATTCTCTTGTTCAGAATCTCCAGCCTTGATGGAAAGAATCCTCCGTAACGTTTTCTTGATTGTCGAGCCTCCTCCAGGAAATACCCAAGCATGATGAGTTCCTCGCCCACCCCTCTGCCGGTCTTCTTTACCGCCTGCAGCTTGGCCAGCACGCATATCAGGCCGTAGAAATAAAGGCTGAGAAGGGTAATCCGGCGGAGAAAAAACTGCTTTTGCACGAGCCTTTTCCCGTAGAGGAGAGACCCGGCGTAAAGCATGAAACGGATGCGTCGAGCGCTGGACCTGGCAAATCTCGCCGCCTGCCCCATTACACCGGCCTTGAAATGAAGCCGCCAGGGGGTCCTGCGGAACAGGCCTTTCAACAGGAACGCAACCTGGGAGGGTTTTCTCCGGCCTGCAGCCCGCATGCGTTTACTCAAGAGGTTCAGGAGATACAGCGCGGGGTAGATGGAGTGGATCTCCGTGGTGCCCTCGAAGACCGTGCTGACCCTGAAATCCCTCATCCTCTTCTCGTAGGGGAGCGTGGAGAGATAGCCCGCACCTCCTGCCGTTTGAAGTGCGTCGTAGAGGGTATCCCAGGCCTGTGTGGTACCGAAGAGTTTGCAGTGGGAGCTCTCCACGGCCACCCGTAATCCGGGATTGTCCGTGAGCATCCCCGCCGTGAAGGCTGTCATGGCGGATGCCACGTACCCGTGCACTTTGGCCTTCACCATCTTTTCCTGGATCAGCTCGAATCGGTCAATGGGCACGCCGAACTGCCTCCGCCCGGCCGCCCTTTTTTTCATATCCTCGAAAGACTGGGCCATCATGCCGGCCGAAGCGGCTCCAAGTGCCAGTCTCCCGTAATTGAGGACCTGCATGGCGATCTTGAACCCGTCGCCCGGTTTTCCCAACAGGTTGTCAACGGGAACCCTTACGTCCCTGAACTGGATGGGGGCGGTGGAACTGGCCTTCAAACCCATCTTGGGCATGTCCCTGCCGACCTTGACCCCCTCCCACGAGGTCTCCACAATGAAGGCGCCCATGAAACCGGGACGCCCGGGGTCCATTTGGGCAAAAACCGTCAGACCGCCTGCGTACTTCGCATTGGTGATATAGGTCTTCTGGCCATTCAGGATATTGTGCTTGCGGTCTGGAGCCAGGAAGGCGGAGGTTTCGAGGTTCTTGGCGTCGGAACCCGTCTTGGGCTCGGTGAGGGCAAAGGCGAAAATCATCTCCCCGCGAGCGGCGGGGGTAAGGTATCTTGTCTTTTGGTCATCATTGCCGTACAGCACGATCCCTTTGGTCCCGATGGAGAGATGGGCCAGGCAGAGAATGGCCAAGGCCATGTCCCGGCATGAGATCTTTTCCACGACCCTGAGATACTGCCTGAGATCAAAACCGAGTCCGCCGTATTCTCTGGGAATGCTGAGACCGAAAAATTCGATGGCTTTCAATTTCCGGAGGATCTCATCCGGAACCGCGCCTTTCCGATCGAGAAGTTCAGGAGGATATTCGTCGCTCAAGGCCTCATATCTTCCGATCACCTCTTCCACTTTCTCATCCGTCTCCAAGTCCTTGAAGTCGTAGACCGCCTTCGCGTCGATGGCGTCGAAGTAGGCATCCGGCAGAAAGGGGTGCGGCTCCATCCTGGTCTCTCCTTGCTTCTCAATCCCATCGAGGTTCGATCAACCCTTTTCCGGCGTACCATCCCGGCGTCTTCCCACCTTGCAGGAATCCATCCATTGGGCCAGTTTTTCGTAAGGCTGAGCACCGACAAGAGCCCGTTGACCCACCACAAAAGTGGGCACTGCCGTGACCCCCAAGTCCTTGGAACGGCTCCAATCCAGATCAACCGCTTCCCTGAAGTCCCTCTTTTCCAAGACCTTTCGTGCCTCATTTCCGGAAAGACCCGCACGTTCGGCGACTTCCGCAAGGACCTGGATTTTTCCGATATTTTTCCCCTCTACGAAGTAGGCCCGAAAAACGGCTTTGTGAAAGACCTCTCCGCGGCCTTCTGATTCGGCCCACTTCCCCAGTTCCTGCGCCAAGCGGCTGTTGAAGGTTTTTTTGCGTTCACCGAAAGGCAAGCCCGCGTCCTCCGCAACCCGTTTCAAATGAGCCATGATCTGTTTCACATCCACAGGGCGATCCGCGAAAAGTTCCTCCAGGGTGAGGCCCTCCTCCGGCGTGTCGGGGTGGAGCGGGAATGCGGTCCAGTGGACGTCAATCTTGTAGTCCTTCTTCAATCGATCGATACGCCCGGTAACGAAATAGCACCACGGTCAAACGTAGTCGGAAAAGACTTCCAGAACCATGTTATCAGCCATAAGGCCCCCTTTTCAGATAAGTTTAGAGCTCGAAGGGCTTTGCCGCTTTTCAGCATAGGGAATGGAGGGAGGGCTGTCAAGGGACGTGCAGATGAATTACTTCTTTGACAATACGGAGGAAAAGGCCATAA
>JARRRH010000460.1:0-4940 GCA_037380925.1 Deltaproteobacteria bacterium
TTGATTTGGGTCTAGGTTACGTAACCGGTTAGCGGTTCTGGGGGTCACGCCTTTTTTTCATGACTCAAGCGTTTCAAGGAAGCCCTCCAAGCTGAGCGACTCCAGCTCCTTGGTCAGAGCCTGGTCGGCAGCCGGTTCACCCGCAAGTTCTTCCCGCGACCGGGGTGCGATCAATTCAGCAAAGCTCTCCTCGTCCTGTCCCTCCAGCCAGGCTTTCATAAGCTGTACCGGCCTCTTTATCTCCTGGAGCTCGCGCCACATGGCCTCCGCTATTTCCGCAGCATTGCCGGAAGCCAAGTGGGGCGCTCCAAAAAACCGGTCCAGTGACACGGGGATGGGTGTGTCTTCATCTTTTTCAATAAGTTTCCTCAGTTTCTCAAGGTAAGCTTGTTGATACACCGCCGGCGACATGGCTCTCTCCAAAAGCGGCTCTTTCACCATGACGCCATACTTGAGGCGGAGTTCTCGGTCACGCCGGAGAGGCTCCGGTAACCAGACCCGATATACGGGTTCATCCTCAACCTCGAGGACCTGTGGGTACTCCTTCTGCGGTTCCGAAGGAGAATCGGGCTCGGCTCTTTCCAGGACCAGGATAGCGGTACCGGGCTTGAGAGCATGGAATTGGCCACCCTCCGTGATGTATCCTATTTCATGGTGGCCACAGACAGAACATTGTCTGGAGGTGACCGTCCCAAGGATCTTCCTGTCCCTTTCTTCTTTCACAAGAAATATCGCTCCAAACGGTTGGAATAGGGCTTTCCAGAGCCCCCTTGGATCTCCTAGCAGCCGCCCTTCCCTATGTCAAGACTCCGATTCCCGCAAAACCGGTCTCCTTCACCTCTTTTACCCAAAACCGGTACGACCAAAAATGGGTAAATTTTTCGACTTGGAACCTCTTTAATGGACTTTGACGCCGACAAAAAAGCTCATATTTCCAATAAGTAAACAATATCCCAGGTCAATTTTACCCAAAACTGGTACGGCCGGAAATGGGTAAAAATGGATCACATGCGTGAGGCTGTGCTGTGGTTGGGTGGGATTTGAGAAACGGGGGTTCGAAGGAACCCAGATTCTCATTATTTCATTGACAAAACGGGGGTTTCCTATAAATTATGATGCCGCTGGCGGTGTAGCTCAGTTGGTCAGAGCATGCGGCTCATATCCGCAGAGTCACTGGTTCGAGTCCAGTCACCGCCACCATAAACAAGTTGACTCCGCTTCACTCCGCAGTTGGAGTAATGGGGATATTCCCGTAATGTCAGTAAGAGCAATTTGATTTCAGAGAATTGCATAATTTCAGAGACCGAGAGTTACCGCAGGAATTGACTTTGCTTCGATCCGCGTTATTTTATTTGCGTATTCGCTGCTAAAACGGGTACGGGAGGATATGACTTTTTGGCCTTTTGACAGAGAACACCTCGACATCCTCAACCAGGCGCTTGAGATTGCCGAGGACAAGACGGGTAACTACTACAAGTTTTCAGCTGGGCAGTGGCGAAGGCACCATTACGATGTCAAGACCTTTTCCCGTTTGAAAAAAGAGGAGATTGCTTCCAACGCTTTTGCGCTTCTCAGCAAGTGCTCCATGGTGGGCCGCGGCTTTGAATCGACCACGAAAAGCCGCGATTTTTATTTTATCTGCCTTCAGGACAACCAAATATTGAAGGCTCTGAAAAGGGACAAGGAGCTTTGCCTCCTTCCGCTTCTGGTCTATATTCTGACCCATGAACTGGTGCATATTGTAAGATTCTGTAACTTCTCTCAGAGATTTGACATCTCAGGAGAGGGCAGGGAAATGGAAGAGGGTATCGTCCATGGGAAAACCTACGACATCCTGAAGAACTTTTCCCTCCCGAAACTGGACTACATTTTGGAATCATATCAGGACCACCGGATCTGCGACATGGCCTGTTCCTAATTTTTTGACATCGAGAGGTTTAGAGATATGCCAATCTATGAGTATGAGTGCTCTAAATGCGGACATCAAACGGAGATCTGGCAAAAAATAACAGATCCACCCCTAACCCGATGCGAGATCTGCAAGGGCAAGATGAGGAAATTGATTTCTCAGAGCACCTTTCACTTAAAGGGCACGGGGTGGTACGTGACCGATTACGCTTCCAAGGGACGCACAGAAAAGGCGGCGCCGGCCCCAAAGCCGGAATCCAAGAGCACGGAAAGCACCAACAAGACAGAAAAGAAGGCGACTTCAACTGGGGGTGAAAAGAAGCCCAAAGCGTCTTAACCGTTCCGCGGCGGCGAAACCATTCGAGGGCGGCTCGTTTACGCAGAATGAAAAGGTTTGACATCGGGAGAGTCCAGGAAAAGCTCCTAAGCAGGCTGGAAAGGAAAGAAAAACAGGAAGCCTTTCAAAGGGATAGGTTTTTCAAATTCAAGCTCCCCCAAATACATTCCAGCCTCTCTCAGGCCCTGCTCATGGAAAAAATCATCGAGACAGACAATCCAACCGCTGTCTCGGATCTTCTGCTCAAAGGTCTCAGGCAAGCCCTGAGAACCAACGAGTTTGAATTCAAGTACTTCATTGCTCCCATCCGCAGTGTGGTTCCCCGGCCCAACCCCATTTCTCTTTACATGACCCAATACATTCTGGAAGTCATGATCCAGGACCCTGCGGTGATCGAAGTCTATGGGACCGATCTGGAGATCTACAAGGTGGTCAACGACGTGATTACACGCATCAATCTGAAATTTGAAAGGGCTGAACAGGACATTGTTCAGCAGCTGTCCAAGAACAAGTCGTTGACCCCCGGCTCAAGGGAATATGACATTGCCCTTGATCAGCTCTTCCGCCAGAAGATGGGCGAACCCCAAAGATAATCAAAGAGGCTGTCGGAAAACCCGCATCTGCGGCGTTGCGCTCATCCTTCGCCCTGTTATTAAGGAGAGCAAAATATTGTTTGCATTTCCGAGGGTCATGGGGCTTTTCTTGCGTTCCGAGGCTCCCGGCCTGGTCTTTTCAGCAACTTATCTATGGGGGAGTTTTGCCCCCTCCGCATTCCCTTCGACAAGCTCAGGGCTGCGGCTTCCCCCACAGATAAGTTGCGAAAAGCAGACGGCGTAAGGCGCAAGGCTCAGGGCTTTCGTCCAAATGCGGTCCCTGTCTCTTTCTGAGAGAGCATCTCCCAAAAAAGATTCCTCCCAAGTACGCTCTGGTTTGATCTTTGAGGGTTTGAACCACAAAAGCCCTGGCAGAATTCCTCGTTCCAACATCCGCCTCACTTCGTTAAACCCTCAAAGATCAAACCAGCGGCTCCGAAGATAATGGAGATGCTCTTGAAGAAAGAGATTGGGGCCGCGAAGCTCATTCTCTGTAAACTTGCTTTTCTGGGATCTAGCCTTGTCTCCGGCCTGTCAGGGCTCCGCCTCGGAGGGAGGTGAATGCCTATCCCTGGCGTAAGCCTCGTCTTCATATCACCGCCGCTTCCTTTTCTCCCAATCAAGCAGGTATTGTTTGAGTTTCAGGCCTCCTCCGAATCCGCCGAGACCCTCGGCAGCCACAACCCGATGTCATGGGAAGATCAGGGGCAGGGGATTTTGATGCATGGCCTGCCCCACGGCCCTGGAAGCGCCGGGCTTTCCAATAGCTCGTGCCACCTCACCATACCTTCTGGTCTCCCCAAAGGGTATCTTGGTGATGACCCACCAAACCCTTTCTTGAAACGGGGTGGCAGCCAAGTCCATGGAAAGGTCCGCGGGCAAGGGCCTGTTTTCCAGTGCGGAATTCACGGCTTCCATAAGAGGCCGATTGGGTTCACGATCCTTGGAAATATTCGCTTCGGGGTAGAAGCTACTAAAATAATCCAGGCAATCCACACCCGCATCGAGGCTCATTCCCACCCGAAGAGCACCCTGGCGCGAAGAGGCCAAATAGACCTTCAATTCATGAAGCTGGGTCATCCAACAATAGACGGCCGATATTTTCTTCCTTGCCATGTGTCTTGCTCCTCCAATCCTCTGCGAATGAGATTCAAGTTGGTCATTTTGTCTTTGGCCCATTCCGGAGCCACCAGTTCTGAAGAGATGGGGTCCCCTGTCAACCGATGAATCACCATGGAAGGGGGAAGCCGTTCCAGAAAGGCAATCACCAACCCGATGTACTCATCTCTGGTTAAACAGGTGTACTCACCCCTCTCATACAGAACAGCCAGCGGGGTGTTCTTGATCACGTAGAGAAGATGAATTTTGATCCCTTGCACAGGGAGGCCCGCGAGATAACGGGCCGTGTCCAACATCATTTCCGGGGTCTCTCCCGGCAAGCCGAGGATAATATGGGCGCACACCTTCAATCCATACCTCTCCGACAGACGGACGCCCCTTTCAAAACAGGCCACATCATGGCCTCGATTAATTCTGGCAAGGGTCACGTCATGGGAGGACTGGAGGCCGTACTCAATCCACACCAGGTATTTTTCCTGGTAGGAACTCAAGAGTTTCAATGTCTCCGCATCCACGCAGTCCGGTCTCGTGGCCACCGAGAGTCCCACCATACCGGGGTGCCCCAAAGCCTCATCATAAAGGGCTTTCAGTCTAGGTAGAGGCCCATAGGTGTTCGTGAAGGATTGAAAGTAGGCAATGAATAAATTTGCCCCATATCGTGTCTGTGCAAACCGGCGTCCTTTCTGAATCTGCTCGCTGATGGTCCGGTCGTGATGGATCATGGCGCCCGTACCCGAACCGCGGTCGTCACAGAAGATACACCCCCTGCTGGATATGGTGCCGTCGCGGTTCGGACAGCTGAAGCCCGCATCAAGGGATATTTTTTGCACGCGTTCCTTGAACATTTCTCTGAGATAGGTGCTGTAATCCCGATAACGTCTCAAGAAGGGCCGTCCTTTGTCTTCGCCATTACCACGCGATAGCTATGGCTGTAGTCCTTCACACGTTCCCACTGAGCATAGACGCCGCTTCTTTCAATCAAC
>JARRRH010000460.1:4947-6071 GCA_037380925.1 Deltaproteobacteria bacterium
CGCCGCTTCTTTCAATCAACTCCAAGGCCCTCGGCGTCTGGCCGGGGTCCATTTCGATCAATACCCATCCGCCTGGATTGAGATAATCCCCAGATCCCAAAATGATTTTCTCGATGTAAAACACCCCCCCTTCTTGCCCGTCGAGAGCGGCTCTCGGTTCATAATCCCGGACTTCAGGGAGAAGGGTATCATAATCACCGGAATCCACATAGGGAGGATTGGAGACGATCACATCAAAGCGGGTCTCTTTATCCCTGAAGGAGTGCCACAGGTCGCCCTTTTTAAACATGATTCTCTCGGCCACCTCGTGAGTTTCCGCATTAAACCGGGCCACCTCAAGCGCCTCTTCTGATATGTCGGTTGCCCATACAGTCGCGCTCTTGATCTCCCGGGCCAGGGAAACCCCCAAGGCCCCGCACCCCGTGCCGAGATCCAGGATTTTCGGGTGCTCTTTTTCCGGCAGCATCTGCCCTGTGAAAAGGCGGATCACCTGTTCCACGAGCACCTCTGTCTCGGGCCGGGGGATGAGGACCTGGGGGCCTACCCGAAAATCCAAGGACCAGAACTCTTGACGGCCGGTGATGTACTGCAAAGGCTCCCGTCTCAAGCGGCGCCTTACGAGGTTGCGGAACCCCGTGACTTCCTCCTCCCTGAGGGGCTTGTCAAAATCCAAATAGAGCTTGACTCTGCTCAGGTTCAGCTGGTGAGCGAGCAAAACCTCGGCACTCAGGCGAGGGCTTTCTATCCCCTTTTCCGTCAGATAGTCCGTGGTCACCTTCAGAAGCTCGCGAATGGTCCAGTTCACGATCCTTTGAGCGCCTCTGCCTGGAAGTGGGTGATGAGGGGATCGATGATCATGTCCAGATCGCCCTGCAAGATACTTTCGATTCTGTAGAGGGTCAAGCCAATGCGGTGGTCCGTAACCCGCCCTTGAGGGTAGTTGTACGTTCTGATCTTTTCGCTTCGATCACCGGAGCCCACCATGGTTCTCCGCTCTTCGCTAATCTTGGATTGTTGCTCCGCGATTTGCCTATCCAGCAGACGAGACCGCAGGACTTTCATGGCCTTGGCCTTATTCTTATGCTGGGATTTTTCGTCCTGACAGGTCACCACCAGGTTGGTCG
>JARRRH010000461.1:0-3724 GCA_037380925.1 Deltaproteobacteria bacterium
CTCATTTCTCGACTGGACGTCAGTCGGTTTAGAAATCATGTGATTTGTCTGACTGAAGACGGTCCAGTGGGGGGAAAGATTTCTGAACTCGGGATCCCGGTTCTCGCTCTGAATATGCCAAGAGGGCAGGTCACGATCGAGGGCTTGAGACAACTATTTAAGCACATGCGCAAGATCAAACCGGCGATCCTACAAACATGGATGTATCACGCTGATCTCATTGGTGTCCTCTTGGGAAAACTGTCTCGAATTCCTCGTATCTGCTGGAACATCAGGTGCTCGAACATGGACCTTCTTGAATACCGCTGGAGCACCCGAATAACAGTGAAAATGTGTGCTTTGCTTTCATTGTTCCCTGATCTGGTTATTGCGAATTCCAGGGAGGGTTTCAATTACCACAGAGACATAGGGTACAAGAGCAGACGCTGAAAGTGATACCCAATGGTTTTGATCTGGGAGAGTTTAAGCCGGATCCTCAGGCAAAACTCAGAATGATGAAGGAGTTAGGGCTGGATCATGAAAGATCCGCCCCTTTGGTTGGGTATATTGCGCGGTTTGATCCTATGAAGGATCACCCCACGTTTCTTGCTGGGGCTTGCTTGCTACTGAAAGAGAGAAGGGATGTACATTTTGTCATGGTGGGCCGGAACATAGACTGGAGAAATAGGCGGCTCACTGCAGGAATTCCGAAAACTTTATCAAGCAACTTTCACCTTCTGGGAGAAAGAGGTGATGTAGAGAGAATCACAGCAGGATTAGACATCGCTTGCTCCGTTTCATCCGGCGAGGGTTTCTCGAACGTGATCGGGGAGGCCATGGCGTGCGGAACCCCTTGCGTGGTCACCGATGTTGGCGACTCCGCATTCATTGTCGGTGACACAGGGCTTGTCGTGAAGCCCCGAGATCCAGAAGGGTTGGTAGGAGCTTGGAGAAAATTGCTTGATTTGGGTAGGGGTGGGAGATCTCAATTGGGCAGGGCCGCAAGGAAGAGAATTCAAGACCATTTTGATATCTCGAACATAGTTAAGCAATATGAAGCACTCTATTATTTTTTGTTGTATGAAGCGGAGAGAGGGTAAACGCAGAACAAGGTTAAGGAGAAGGCGATGAAAAGAGCACTGATCACCGGGATCACGGGTCAGGATGGCGCTTACTTGGCGGAGTACCTTTTGGGGAAAGGGTATGAAGTTCACGGGATCAAGCGGAGGTCTTCGTCTTTTAACACAGCCAGAGTGGATCACCTCTACCGGGACCCCCACGAGGAGGATGTGCACTTTTTCATGCATTACGGG
This sequence comes from Deltaproteobacteria bacterium, assembly GCA_037380925.1. Lineage (GTDB taxonomy): Bacteria > Desulfobacterota > DSM-4660 > Desulfatiglandales > HGW-15 > JARRRH01. The sequence continues at coordinate 1,293 of JARRRH010000461.1, forward strand.
GATCTCACGGATGCCACCAACCTCATACGAATCGTTCAAGAAGTACAGCCGGATGAAATATACAACCTAGCAGCTCAAAGCCACGTGATGGTCTCCTTTGAAACGGCGGAGTACACGGCGAATGCGGACGGGCTTGGAACTCTGAGGCTCCTGGAGGCCATAAGGATTTTGGACATGGCGGACAGAGTCCGTTTCTACCAGGCATCAACGAGTGAACTTTATGGCAAAGCCCAGGAAATACCCCAGACAGAGAAAACACCTTTTTATCCACGAAGTCCTTATGGTGCGGCGAAACTTTACGGGTATTGGATCTGTGTCAATTACAGAGAGGCCTACGGCATGTTTGCGTGCAACGGCATTCTCTTCAATCACGAATCGCCGATAAGAGGAGAAACCTTCGTGAGCCGAAAGATCACGCGGGCGGTGGCTCGAATGGAGCTGGGTCTTCAGAAGAAATTGTATCTGGGGAACTTGGATGCCAAGAGGGACTGGGGTCATGCTGTGGATTTTGTCAGGGCCATGTGGCTTATTCTGCAGCAGGATGAGCCGGATGACTACGTGATCGCCACAGGGGAAGTCCATTCAGTGAGAGAGTTTGTTGAACTGGCCTTCGGGCAGGTTGGCGCAGAGATCGAATGGAAGGGAGGAGGTGCCGAAGAGAAGGGAGTTATTTCAGAGATCAGAGATCAGAGATCATCCTCCTACGCCAAAGGCTACGGAGGACAGGGGGAGCAGGGGGAAGGCAAGCGAGTGCTGCGGGCAGGGGATGTGGTGGTCCAGGTAGATCCACGATATTTTAGACCCACCGAAGTGGATTATCTCCATGGAGACGCTACAAAAGCGAGAAAAAAATTGGGCTGGAAACCCAGGATATCTTTTCCGGACATGGTTTCAGAGATGGTGAAGGCCGACCTTGAGGAGGCAGCAAAGGATCAGCTCTGCGTAGACAGCGGGTTCAGGATAGTAGGGAGCAGTAATGAATGAGCGTGTTAGACAGGCTGATAGAAGCGAGCGAAGAACAAGACCAAGGTGTGTTCAGCATTCGAAGGCGGACCTGTGTTCTCAATAAGATGCCGGTGGCGGTTTCCCTGAAGACTTTTCAAAAGGATGCTGAAAAATCTATGGGGTCCTTGTCTGTCATTGATGGGTGCCCGCTCAACTGCGATTGTGAGTTGGAACCCATGGACATTCATTTGCCTGAAGGGTTCCTTCTCAGGTGTATCAAGTGTGGGCAATGGGTAACCTCTAGTGATGTGGAAACCTATCATAAAAGGTTCAGACCTTTTGATGAAAGTAATCCCATAGACCCAAACCCAGGGGTTCATCTGAAAAGACTTCGAAGGATGAAAAGGCACATGAGCCTATTCCCCGGTGAGACCCGACTGTTGGATGTCGGCTGTAATATCGGCACATTTTTGAATCAAGCAAGCCTTCAGGGATACCGAGTCACCGGGGTGGAGCCCGATGAGAAAGCGGTTCAGACTGCTATTGAATCGGGTCTCAATGTGAAATGTGGTTACTTGCATGAAGTGCATTTCGCTGCCAGGCATTTTGACATCATAACCTTATTCGAAGTCATTGAGCATTTGAAAGATCCGATCGGGTTGTTGAAGGAATGCAATCGAATCCTCAAGTTTTCGGGAGTGTTGTTCATCACGACGGGAAACGCTGAAAGTTGGACTGTACGGATTCTGAAAGGGGACTGGGATTATTTTGATCTTAGGCTCGGCCATATCAGCTTTTTTTGTCCCTCTTCGATAGGGGAGAAAGCGCGGTGAGCAATGGAAAAAGGTTCTCGCATATATGTTGCCGGGCACCGGGGACTTGTAGGTTCAGCCATACTGAGAAGGCTGCAAGCCGAAGGCTACAGCAATCTGATTACAAGGTCGCACGGGGAAATGGATCTCGTCAGGCAACAAGATGTTGAAGCTTTTTTTGAGTCACAGCAGCCTGAATATGTGTTCCTGGCTGCGGCAAAAGTCGGGGGCATAGGGGCCAACAGTGCGTATCCGGCGGAATTCATCTATGAAAACCTGATGATCCAATCCAACGTGATACACGCGGCCTACCGGTGGTCGGTGAAGAAACTGCTTTTTCTTGGAAGCTCGTGCATCTACCCCCGGGACTGTCCCCAGCCCATGAAAGAAGAATACCTCCTTTCCGGGACTTTGGAGCCCACCAATGAACCTTACGCCATAGCCAAAATCGCGGGGATCAGGATGTGCCAGTTCTACAACCGGCAATACGGTACCCGTTTCGTGTCCGTGATGCCAACTAACGTTTACGGTCCGGGTGACAATTTTGACCTGGAAACCAGTCATGCTTTGCCTGCGCTCATTAGGAAGTTTCATGAAGCCAGAAGCCAGAGATCAGAGATCAGAAGTCAGAAGTCAGAGGTCGGAGATCAGAGATCAGGGATCTGTCGGAGCAAG
>JARRRH010000461.1:3730-4345 GCA_037380925.1 Deltaproteobacteria bacterium
TTGTTATGAACCGCTATGATGAAGACGAGATCATCAACATCGGTGTTGGAAAAGACATCAGCATAAGCGAGTTGGCCGAGTTGATCAGCGAAATCGTAAATTTCAGAGGCACTATCCGCTACGACCGGACGAAGCCGGATGGGACGCCCCGAAAACTTCTGGATGTGAGCCGCCTGGAGGCCATGGGGTGGCGGAGCAAGACATCGCTTCGGGAAGGAATTGAGACGACGTACAGGTGGTATGTGGAAAACGAAGGCACAAGGCGCCCTTCGACGTAGCCCCTCGGCCGTGAGCTCAGGGCCGAACGGCTCAGAGCAGGCAAGGCGTAAGGCGCAAGGCACAAGGCGTAAGGTAAGACAGAAGAAGAAGGCGCAAGGCAAGGTCGAACAGACCGATGGACCTGAACAGAGAGAAAAAAGAGGAGATCAGAAAACGCTTCGACAACTTGGCAAAAGGAAGGCAGGCCTGGATTGAGCGCAACAGGTACTACTATGAGGACCAGGAGCGTTACTTCCGGTTTTTGGTCGATGAGGGTCTTTCCGTTCTCGAGTTGGGTTGCGGTACAGGAGGACTTCTAAATGCCCTGAAACCCGATCGCGGGGTCGGTGTGGACTT
>JARRRH010000462.1:0-3054 GCA_037380925.1 Deltaproteobacteria bacterium
GGTCTTTTCTGTCAACCCCTTTAGAGAAAGGAGGAAGGAGGATATGAACAAGGGAGATCTGGTTAATGAAGTTGCGAAGGTGGTTGCCACCAAAAAATCGGCCCAGGATGCTGTGGACACGGTGTTCTCGAGCATCACGAAGGCCCTGAAGAAGAAGGACGCGGTTACGTTGGTGGGGTTCGGTACTTTCAAGGTAGACAAGAGAAAAGCCAGAAAGGGAAGGAACCCCCAGACTGGAGAAGAGATCAAGATCAAGGCAAAGAGGGTTCCGAAATTTGTAGCGGGTAAAGCCCTAAAGGATGCCGTGAAGTAGATTTCTCCAGAGGAGTTCAAAAAAGCCTCCATCCGGGACTGCTGGGCCTGATGGGGGCTTTTGTTTTGGGTGACCTCCCATGTTTCGCCTATGTCCTCTATTAATCGCTTTGTTCATTGAGCCTTAGAAATCCATGCCTGAAGCCCCCTTTGCAAAGGGGGGTTGGGCCTGCCCGCCGTAGCGAGCCGCTCCCCGCGAACGGGATCTTCGCTCCGCTGCGACAGGCGAGGCGGGCGGGGGGATTTTACCAAGCGTCGACTATTGCCTCGGAATGACATTATGACAGAATATCAATGCAGGGTAATCAGGAGGCCGCCTTCTTTTCACGGCAGGCGCGCGATCCTTCCATTCCTGGCAGTGTTGGTTTTTGCCATCCTGCTTGTGAATCCCTTGCATGCGCAGGAGTTCGGCGTTTTCGAGGGGGAGGGTGTCACAGTGCTGTTTGAGGCCCCTCCTGGCTCGGGAGCAAAGGAGGCTGCTGAGATTTACCCGATCATCAAAAAGGATCTTGAGAAAACACTCCAGTGGCCCATCAATTTCACCCCCACAGTCCTCCTTGTCAAACAAAGCAGAACTTTTCAGAGAATGGCCCAAAGTGATAATGTGGTCGCCTTTGCAGTCCCTGTTAAGAACCTTATGGTCATAGACCATTCGAAAATGACTGTGGACCCCTTCACCCTCGAAGGGACCATGAAGCACGAACTCTGCCACCTGCTGCTCCACCACCACCTGGAGGGCACGGATCTTCCAAAGTGGCTCGATGAAGGAATCGCCCAATGGGTCAGTGGGGGCATTACAGAAATCATGAGGACCCGGAAGGAGACCCGTCTCACACAAGCCACCCTGGGGCGGAAAATCATTCCTGTGCGTGCCCTTGCATATCGATTTCCCGGGGACCGGGAATCCCTTTTTCTTGCTTATGAGGAGAGCAGAAGCCTTGTAGCCTTTGTGATCGACGAATACGGTCTTGAAGGGCTTCTGAGAATCCTGGACCGCTTGAAGGACGGTTATGGATGGGAGATGGCGGTATCCAAAGGTCTGTCGGTATCCTTCGCGGACCTCGAAGCGGACTGGCTTCACCATCTCAGAGAGAGACTGACTTGGCTGAGCTACATCATCAACCATGTCTATGAGATCCTTTTCTTCCTCGGTGCCGTAATCATGGTTATTGGGGCCTTCCGGGTCTTTTTAAGGAAAAGGGCCTACATGCGCGAAATGGAGGACGATGACACCACATACCACTGAAAATAGGTCGTCACCGCGGAGGTCGCTGAGAAGTTCAAATTTCTCGTTTGCACCTCACTACTGCCAGTCAAACGAAGATGGTCTGATTTGTCCAATTTGCGGCTATGGCCCACTTGGTGCTTCCCTTATCCATCGATCCCATGATAGAAATAACTCGTTGCCATCCTGCTTGCTGGATCTTGGAGCGAACAGGGTCCCGGTTTTTGTTTGGCGGCATCTCCCGCCAAACAAAAAATGCTACAACCCCTCTGTGACCTCCGTGCCTCGAGTGACCCTGAGCAGAGTCGAAGGGGAACGGGTGGTGAGACAACGATTTTAACTGTATTCTGTCTTCCGTATTCTGTATTCTTCCTTTGGGAGCTCTTACGATGACAACTGACGACATCTACCAAAAACTCGCCGAACACCTCTCCCACCTGGGAATGGGCTATCCTGTCCGGGATGACTTGATAGACATTCTCGAGGAGAACTTCACCCCTGAGGAGGCAGAAGTGGCCCTTGCCATTCCCAACACGGTCATCCCGCTCCAACCTGTTTCTGTAGAGGATATTTCAGCCGGTGTGGATCTGCCGCTTGAGGAACTGGTCGAGATACTGGAGAGTCTCGCGGAAAAGGGTTTGCTCTTTTCAGCCATGATGGACGACGGGGAGAAAGGATACGCTTTACAGCAGGTGGGGTTTGGATTTCCGCAGACCTTTTTCTGGAGAGGCGAGGACACGCCGCATGCCCGCAAGATGACCATGCTGACCGCCAAGTACTTCAACAGAAAAGTGACCCGTGAAGCGTTCAGCCCCTCTGAGACCAAGCCCTATCGGTACATTCCGGTGGGACGGAGCCTCGAACCCGGGCTCCAAGCTGTTTTCCCCCACCACACCATGGAAAAGGTGATCGAAGAGGCTGAAGTCTTGGCTGTTGCGCACTGTACTTGCCGTGTTGCCTACGCTTTGGCGGGAAGGGGATGCGGCCATCCCACGGAAGTGTGCATGAAGTTCAATGACATGGCCCGGTATGTCATAGAAAGGGGATTTGCCCGCCAAATCACGAAAGAGGAAGCCCTTGAGATCATGAAACTGACAGAAGAGGCAGGGCTTGTGCATTTTGTGGATAATGCGGAAGGGGACATTCAACACAACTGTAACTGTTGCGGATGCGCCTGCTGGAATGTCGGCAGCATCCGGCGTAGAAAGATTCCGAGAGACGTCCTCATGGCCGTCTATTTTGCGAGAGTAACAGATGAGGATGAATGCACGGGCTGCGGCGCCTGTGTGGAGGCTTGCCCGGTGGAGGCCTTAAAAATGGAAGGCGATTTTCCGGTTGTGGACCGCGAGTGGTGCATCGGATGTGGCGTTTGCAGCACGGTCTGCCCAAGTGACGCGGTCAGGATGGTCCTCAGGCCCGATCGGTCCGGCGAAACGCTGCCGCCCGATTTCAGGCAACTCCACGAAACCATCCGCAACGAAAAAGAACTTGAATAAACAGCCCTTGATGTCTCTTGA
>JARRRH010000463.1:0-3053 GCA_037380925.1 Deltaproteobacteria bacterium
TCGCTCAGGTGGCTGCGGGTAGCGGGCTTTCCGTGGTCATGAGCGACATCAAAGAGGACTTTCTTGAGAAAGGCTTTTCCGCCATTGAAAAGAGCCTTGCCCGAATGGTCAAAAAGGAAAAAATTACGGAAGATGACCAAAAGGCGATTTTGAACCGCATAGAAAGCACAACTGCCGTAGACGATATGGCCAAAGCCGATTTTGTGGTGGAAGCCGCCACGGAAAATGAAAAGCTCAAATTCAATATTTTCCGAGAACTGGATGAATATTGTAGAGACGGGATCATTCTCTCTTCCAACACGTCCTCCATTTCCATCACCAAAATAGCCAGCGTCACCAAACGGCCGGAAAAAATCATCGGCATGCATTTCATGAACCCGGTCCCATTGATGCAGCTTGTGGAGATTATCAGGGGGCTGGCTACTTCTGAGCAGACCTTTGCGATCACGAAGGATCTGGCACTCACACTCGGGAAGACACCCGTGCCTGCCAATGACTTTCCCGGCTTCATCAGCAACAGGATCCTCATGCCTATGATCAACGAGGCGGTCTACTGTCTTTTCGAAGGTGTCGGCACCCCCGAAGACATTGACCGGGTCATGAAGCTCGGCATGAACCATCCCATGGGACCCCTTACGCTCGCCGATCTCATCGGCTTGGATACTTGCCTGGCCATCATGAAGGTGCTCCAGCAGGGCCTCGGGGATGACAAGTACCGCCCTTGCCCTCTCCTGATTAAATATGTGGATGCCGGGTGGCTGGGCAGAAAAAGCGGCAGGGGGTTTTACAATTATAAATGATCGCCATTATCGATTATGCAGCGGGGAATCTGACCAGCGTGAAACGGGCTTTGACCTTCTTGGGCCATAATTCGGTCATCACCGATGAGGTCGCGAATGTGCTCCGCGCCGAACGGATCATTTTCCCCTGCGTGGGCGCCGCAGGAAAAGCCATGTTCAACTTAAAAGCACGAAAGCTGGATCAGGCGCTCACACAAGCCTATCACGACAAAAAACCCATCTTGGGTATCTGCTTGGGCACCCAAATCATCATGGAATGGAGCGAGGAGAACAATACGCTTTGCCTGGGACTGATCAAAGGAAAAGTGCGCCGGTTTCCTGAGAAGGTCTTGGATAAGAAGCTGAAGGTGCCCCACATGGGCTGGAACGGGGTCATCCTCAAGCGCCAACACCCGCTCTTTCGTGGGGTGGATCCGAGCGCCGAGTTCTATTTCGTACACAGCTATTACCCGTCACCGACATATCCCGGGACCGTTCTCGGTGAGACCGATTATGGGGGCCTTTTCCCTTCGGTGCTTGGCTCGAGTAATCTTGTCGCGGTCCAGTTTCATCTCGAGAAAAGCGGCAGACCCGGGCTGACGATCCTGTCTAACTTTTGCCGGTGGGTGGGAGAAGAACATGCTGAGTAAAAGAATCATTCCCTGTCTGGATGTACGAGACGGGAGACTGACCAAGGGAATCAAGTTCAAAGGCAATGTGGACATTGGAGATCCTGTGGAGATGGCCGTCTTCTATTATGAAGAAGGGGCGGACGAAATTGTTTTCTACGACATTACCGCTTCGACTGAGAAGCGGGACATTATGATAGAAACGGTCCAGGGGGTGGCGGAAAGGATTTTCATTCCCTTCTCTGTCGGAGGGGGTATAAGGACCGTGGAGGATATGCGCCGGGTGCTTCTGGCGGGCGCTGAAAAGGTCAGCATCAACTCGGCCGCTATGCGCGACCCGAGCCTCATTACCCAAGGCGCAGAGGCCTTTGGAAGTCAGGCGATCGTCCTGGGAATGGATGTCAAACAGGTTCCGGCTACCAGGGAAATCCCTACAGGATATGAGATGGTCATCGATGGGGGAAGAACCCCTATGGGCATCGATGCCCTCTCCTGGGCCAAGAAAGCGGAAAGCCTGGGTGCCGGGGAAATCTGTCTGAACTCCATCGACGCAGACGGCGTGCAGGAGGGCTATGAATTGACCCTCAACAGACTTATCGCAACCAACGTGCAAATACCGGTGATCGCCTCAGGGGGCGCAGGCAAACCGGAACATCTCCTGGAGGTTCTAAACCAGGGCATGGCCGATGCCGCCCTGATTGCCTCCATCACCCATTACGGCATGTATACGATCCGGGACCTGAAGTCCTTTCTTCACGAAAGAGGTGTCAAAGTGCGCATGAACTGGTGATCACTCGGCCTTCCTCCACGGAGAGGCCCGGGGTGACCCTATGAAGACAACCGGCTGTTATTATTGTTTTTATGCCTTGTAAAGCCTTTCTCTGCTTCTGGGTAGCGCCTGCTTGCCGCAGGTTTGGAATTGTGTTTGCGAAATCAGGAATTATGTGCTATTTGTGAAACAATGTCCGCAAAGGGGGTCAGCAAATGGCCAAGATTTTGATTGTGGATGACGAGGAGCACATACGATTTCTATATTCCGAAGAGCTGACCGAGGCCGGCTATGAGGTGACCACTGCCGACAGTGGTTACAAATTGCTGGAAAGGATAGAGAAAGAAAAGCCGGATCTGGTGGTTCTGGATATCAAGATGGTTGACTATAACGGCTTGGACCTATTGCAGGACATCCGCAACAAGTTCTATGACCTGCCCGTGGTGCTTTGCACTGCCTATGATACCTTCAAGGAGGATATGAAATCTATTGCAGCGGATTTTTATGTCATCAAATCTTTTGATCTGACAGAACTCAAGAACAAGATCGCCATGGCCCTCGAGGCCGGCCCTACGACTTAAACCCGGTAACCCTATCTTCCCGATTATGCCTTGCGCCTTACGCCCTCTCCATATGTCGCCATGATGAAAAGACGAGGCGCAACGCCGCAGATGGCGTTTTTGCGGAAGCGCCACTCTATTTGTGGTATTTTTCTCCCCTAATGATCGTAAAAGCCCGGTAAACCTGCTCGAGGAGCACCAAGCGGCTCATTTCATGGGTCAACGTGAGTCTTGAAAGGGACAGGACCTTGTCCGACCGCTCCAACAAGGCCTTCGAAAGACCCAGGGGCCCGCCGATAGCCAAGCAAACCCAGCC
>JARRRH010000464.1:0-3050 GCA_037380925.1 Deltaproteobacteria bacterium
ACCCTCAATAGACATGGCTTGCCTAAACCTGGAATGGTAGCAAATTAGCCTGATTTTTAGGGCAATCCGATGCGCATCCAGGTACTTCCGATCTCGTTCGCGCGTCCACGATTCTCCTTGACAGGTGTCCATTTCGGTTCGATAATTGCGTTGAATTTTGTTCATTTGACCGGGTTTTAGGCAATAATCCCAACCTTCTGGGGGGAAATCATGAAAAGATTTCCAGAAGGTGGTCAGCGAAAAGCCTCCGATGGCTCAGTCTATCCGGTCGGGGGCTTTTGCATTTTTGGGAGGTGATTCTGTGACGGAGGAGCGTGCCAAGCGAAAGCTGACGGCCATCCTCAGCGCCGACGTGAAGGGGTATAGCCGGCTCATGGGGGAGGATGAACTATACACCATTGAGACTCTGAAGAGCTATCGTGAGGTCATATCCTCTTTCGTACGGGAGTATGGAGGCCGTGTGGTGGACTCTCCGGGGGACAACATCCTGGCCGCGTTCGACAGTGTTGTGGATGCGGCGGAGTGTGCCGTAAAGATTCAGGAAGACTTGAAGGTGAAGAATGCCTCTTTGTCTGAGAACCGCAGAATGGAGTTTCGCATTGGAGTCAATCTGGGTGATGTGATCGATGACGAGGGAAGGATCTATGGCGACGGTGTAAATGTAGCCGCAAGGATCGAGGGACTGGCAGATGGAGGCGGGGTCTGCATCTCCGGAACAGCATTCGACCAGATCGGGGGAAGACTTCCTCTGGGCTATGCCTACCTGGGGGAGCAGAAAGTCAAGAATATCGAAAAGCCTATCCGGGTATACAAGGTCCTGACGGAACCGGAGGCGGTCGGCAAGGTCATAGGGGAGGGAAGGAAGAGACCTAAAAGATGGCCTCTCGCTAGCGTCGCAGCGGCAGTAATCCTGGTATTGGGCGGTCTTGCGGTATGGAATCTCCATCCCCGACCGGACGTAGAGCCTGCATCTGTAAACAAGATGGTCTACCCGCTTCCCGATAAACCTTCCATTGCCGTACTTCCCTTTGCAAATTTGAGCGGAGACCCTCAGCAGGAGTTTTTCAGCGACGGGTTCACCGAACATATCATCACGGGCCTGTCAAGAATCCCACATTTGTTTGTAATAGCCCGCACCTCTACATGTACTTACAAAGGAAAGCCCGTGAAGGTGCAACAGGTGTCAGAGGAACTTGGGGTTAGGTATGTGCTCGAAGGAAGCATCCAGAAGACACAAAAAAGGATTCGGGTTGAGGCACAGTTGATCGATGCCGTCAAGGGTCATCACCTGTGGGCAGATACCTACGATCGCAATCTCGAAGATCTCTTCGCTCTGCAAGACGATATCACTATGAAAATAATCACTTCCCTGCAAGTGGAATTGACAAGAGGTGGATATGCCAAGGCCTTGGGGAAAGGCACCAAGAGCATTAAGGCTCTGGAGTCATTTTGGCGAGGGGAGAACCACATCGCACGAGCCAAGAAGGAGGACAACGCCCTGGCGCGACAATACGCAGAGGAGGCCATTGAATCGGATTCTGGATTTGCAAGCGCCCAGGCGCTTCTAGGTTTTACCTACTTGTGGGATTATGTCTTCGGCTGGAGCAGCGAAGGAGAGAAGTCTCTCAGGCTCTCGGAGGAATGCGCCCACAAAACGCTAGCGTTAGATGACTCAAATTCAAAGGCGTTCATCCTGTTTTCTCAAATCTACTGTGCCCGGAGGGATGCCGACAAGGCTATCGGCTACGGGGAGAAGGCCGTCGAGGCCAACCCCAATGACCCTTGGGCGCTTTATTTCTGCGGCCTGGCAATGAAGTTTGGAGGCCGATATGAAGAGGCCATCACCATGACCCAAAAGAGCATGCGCTTGACCCCTTACTACCCGGCTCTTTATCTGGTGAATCTAGGCTACTGCTGTTTCCACGTGGGTCGTTACGATGAAGCACTCTCGGCGGGGGAGAAACTCCTCGAACGCTGTCGAAAAGGGGAGCTCGCCGACTGGTTCGGATATTTGCTTTTGGTTGCGGTTCATAACAAGCTGGGTAACGAGGAAAAGGCCCGCGTATATGCAGACGAGTTGCTGAAGGCAAATCCCAACTGGAAACTCAGATATGCAAAGAGGGTTTTTGCCTACAAGAACGAATTGGACCTACAGAGCATACTTAGTGCAGGGCGAAAAGCGGGTCTGCCGGATTAAGGTGCGTGAAAAATCCTCAGAATGCTCCTAGACTGTCCCCTGAAGGTAGAAGTGAGATCCAATGACGGTTGACAGATATAAACGAAAGCTCACGGCGATCTTTAGCGCCGACGTGAAAGGGTACAGTAGTCTCATGGCGGATGATGAGGAGGCCACCGTGAGCATGATCACCGCCTATCGTGAGGCGATGACAGGCCTTATTGTGGACCATGGCGGCCGGGTGGTGGACGCCAAAGGTGACAACGTGCTGGCGGAGTTTCCCAGCGTGGTGATTGCAGTTCGGTGTGCGGTCCAGGTCCAGAAGGAATTGAAGAAAAGAAACTCCGACCTTCCGGAACACCGCAGGATGGAGTTTCGCATTGGGATCAACCTCGGGGATGTGATCGAGCAGGAACAGGGTGCCATTTACGGCGATGGGGTCAATGTGGCGGCCCGGCTGGAGGGGCTAGCCGACGGAGGAGGCATTGTGTTTCGGGAAGCGCCTGCGATCAGATAGAAGACAAGGTGCCCTTTGCATTTGAATACCTGGGCGAACAGGCAGTCAAGAATATTAGGAAGCCGGTACGAGTTTACCGGGTTCTCATACGGCTGGAGCCGGTTCCACATGCGAACGTTGACATCCAATTATCTGACAAACTCTCCATCGCAGTGCTTCCCTTTACCAACTTGAGCGATGACCCCAAGCAGGAGATCTTCTGTGACGGTTTGACGGAGGAAATCATTAACGGGCTCACTAAGGTGCCCAGTTTGTTCGTGATTGCGCGTAACTCCGCGTTTACTTACAAGGGTAAGCCCGTGAAGGTCCAACAGGTGGCCGAGGACCTGGGTATTCGTTACGTACTTGAGGGCAGCA
>JARRRH010000465.1:0-4776 GCA_037380925.1 Deltaproteobacteria bacterium
AGAAAGAAGTGTTTGTCCTCCTTTTGAATATGCTTGGGATAGAAATCGACCAGGAGCCTGATGTAATGAAAGGTCTCGTACAGGGCTTCCCGATCCCCTTTCCCGTATCTATCATTGGCGTCCACCAGCCTGGCTGTGGTTTCTCTTCCCCACTTGTGTTCTTCCACAAGTTCGTCCAGGATCTTCTTGTGCTCCTCTGAAATAGCCTTCTTCTTAAGATCCCGAAAAAGAATGTCTTCCTCTTTGCCGTGGTGGCACCGATCAGCATAAGCTCTTATGAAATGGGTTGCCGCCTCCACAAACCGGGCGTTTACCTGCTTTTCTTTTTCGGCACCCTGCAGCTCCCTTTCCATAAGTCCGATCATACGCTCTATAAGTCTGTGCTCGATCATCAAAGGGCCGATGGGCATCATTTTGGCATAATCCTCCCTCAGTCGGGGTTTAGAATTCTTATAAATTAATAGTCACATTCCTTCGTGTCCAAAAACGGTTTTGCGATGTTGCAGGGCCATGGGGGCCAGATCCCCACACCCCTGCAAAAAAAGGACCTGTATTCCAGGTAAAATCACCCATTGTGTAAAAATAAACGCTTATACAACTGAAGAGCTCATTTCAAACTTGTTTTGGACATTAATGGCTCACAATGACTCAAGGAAGCCCCCGTTGGAATACTTGGGATCCTGTATTTTGCGTTGTTAAAATCTGTATTATCGTGCGAGGTCTTGCGAAAAAAGAGACCGGAATAAGAATGTGCGTAGAAGAATGGCTTAAGGCGAACCTTTGGCGGCGGAATGGAGGGAGCAGGCAGACCATGTCGGGTAAAAGAAGACCAGGCGATGACAGGAAGGCTTCCCTGGCCCTTGTGCTGAAGGCGGATACCGTGGGAACATCGGAAGCAGCCATTTCCGGTCTCAAAGCTCTCCATACAGGCAAAGTCCCTGTCGAGGTGATCCATTCAGGGACCGGCAACGTCTCCAAATCGGATCTTCTCATGGCAGAGATGGGCAGCCGGCTGGTGGTAGGTTTCAACGTGGATCTCTTGCCCAGGATCAAGGAACTGGCGTCTGAAAAGGGCATCGAAATACGGCTTCATGACGTCATTTACAAACTCATGGACGACATTAAGGAAATTGCGGAAACTATGGCCCCCCATGAGGAGAAAGAAAAGATTACGGGCAGGGCCAGAATTATCGCCCTGTTTCCCGGGGGCCATAAAGGAATCATTCTGGGTTGTGAGGTCCTGGAGGGAACCCTGGCACTCGGAAAAAAATTCAGGCTCATTTCCGACCCGGGCACGGTTTACATGGGCACTATCGGCTCCCTTCACATCGAAACAAAGACGGTCAATAAGGCCACTGTGGGCCAGCAAGTGGGGTTGAAAATTCCCGGGTTTAAGCGGGCAAAAAAAGGGGATCTGGTGGAATGCTTTGAGGCCATCCCCTCCGGGCGTCGCCGGTGGCAGCCGCGGGGAGGGACGTTTGATCTGCGATCCGGTACCGGTTGACCCGGCTTCTCTTACCCTCCTGGAAATCTCTCTGCGGGCGGCCGGTCCGGAACGTCGAAAACCACATCCTCTTCCTGCATTTCAAAGGGGTCGTCGGTGGTTTCTTCTTCATCCATATCCAGGGGAAGACCCATTTTAGACTCCAGAATGACTCGCTCTGACATCCCCTTTTCTTCCTCTGATGTGACCTCGCTGATTTCCAATCGGTCCACGATTGACCCGAAGCAGAGGAAATCGACGAGGATCCTCAGTAAAATCTGGTGTTCTTCCTCGCTTGGCAGGACACCGTCGAGATGAATTGTGCCCTTATTACAGGTGATCCCCAGTTCCCGCATATCAAACCGGCCGTCATTTTGAAGAGCTTCTGTAATTAATTCTTCCATTTCCTCATCACTCAAGTCCTCATATCCGGAAGGTGCTGCGCTGCACGATATGGCTTCCCTGTTGGGGCTGGGCCTGCTTATTCTCGTTTCGGACCTGCGAGCGCAGCTGCGGCATAGCCTTACTTCCGGAAACGCTTCGAGGCGCGCCCGCGATATGACCCTTTTGCATCGCTCGCAACGGCCGAAGGAGCCCTCCTCTATCTTGAGAAGTGCCCGGTCGATTTCTTCAATTTCCCTTTTGTCCCTGAGCGCCAGTTGGTCATACAGGCTCGCCAAGCTCATTTTCTGGGCCTCCTCCTCCAGTTCCGCATCCCGTTCTTCCAACTTACGCCAGCCTGATTCGAGTCCGAGAGAGCGATCAAGAATCTCCCCTCTTCTGGTGAGAAGCATCTCTTTGATATGTGCGAAATCCTCGCCTGCCATAGGATTCACCCCCTTACATCTAAAACGTTAACTCTCAAAATGCATTAATCAAGGCAAAAGCTATACTGTCTCACCTGCGAAAAAATACAGGTTCTCACCCATTGCCTCCCATATTAGGTATTGGGTATCAGGTACTGGGTACTTGAAACCCAACGATTGACGAATACCTACTACCTAATACCCAGTACCCAGCACCCAATATCCAGTACCTATGACTGGGAGGAGAAGGAAGCATGCGAAAATATGCCAGGAACAAGCAGAAAAGCATTGGTCGGGAAACCCTCTCGAGAGAAGAAGGAGAGGTCGAAACGGGTTATGTTCGTGCTCCCTTGGTGACTGTTGGCGAGGCAGCGAAGTATCTCGGGGTGAGTCGAAGGAACCTGTACCTGATCATGGAAATGGGAAAGATCACTGCCGTAAAAACAGTGGGAGCTACTTTGGTTGAGAAAAAAAGCCTCGATGAGTTCCGGGCGTCCGGGATGCTGACTTAGGCAAGCTGTGCATGAAAAAAGACGAGGCAGATTAAATCAGGAGGCACGAGGTGGTGGCTCGTTCAAGTGTAGCCGAGCGCGTGACTGTGGATATCACCGGGGTGGTGCAAGGAGTCGGCTTTCGGCCCACCCTGCGAGTTCTGGCTGAAGAGGCCGGTCTCTCCGGATGGGTTCAAAATCGCTCCGGTTCTGTACGGCTCTTTCTGGACGGCCGGCGCGACAATGTCGAGCGCTTCCTTTCAGTGCCGTGCCTCGCGGAGGTTTTCGAACCAACCAGTCGCTATTACCGATACCCCTTCACCACTTGTACCGACTGCGGGCCGCGTTACACCGTAGTGACAGGCATGCCGTACGACCGGAATCAGACAACTTTGGCGGACTTCCCTCTCTGTCCCGCTTGTAAGCAAGAATACGGAGATCCCCGCAATCGCCGTTTCCATGCCCAGTCCATGGCCTGCGCCACCTGTGGACCCCATTTGCAGGTGCATGACAAATTCGGTGCAGTCCTTTCCGGCGATCCTATCCGGCTCGCACGCAAGGCCCTTGCTCACGGGCAAGTGATTGCGGTGCGCCGACTGCCGCCGAACGACGGCGGCGTGGCGGCTGGTCAGGCGATGATCGCGGGAGGTTGAATCATGTGTCTCGGGATACCCATGGAAATCGTGGCCCTTCAATCTGCGAACCGGGCCGTTGTCGACCTCGACGGGGTGCAGTATGATGTCAATGTATCCTTAATTGAGAAGCCCCTGCTCGGAGATTTTGTCATCGTCCATGCCGGTTTTGCCATCGAGCGTCTCGATCGCCTGGAGGCTGAAGCAAGGCTGGAAATTTTTGCAGAAATGGCGCGCCTCTATAGAAAAGAATCATTTCCGGAGTCTGGAGCATGAAGTATAGCGACGGATTCCGCGATCCTGCCGCGGCGGCCTACTTAACCCGAAGGTTGCAGGCAGCAGCTGCAAGGATGAGCAGGCCGATGCACTTGATGGAGGTCTGTGGGACTCACACAATGGCCATTGCCCGAAGCGGCTTGCGGCAACTGATGCCCCCCTCTATCGAGCTACTCAGCGGTCCCGGCTGTCCTGTTTGCGTTACCCCAGCCGGGTACCTCAATGCCGCTCTTGCGCTCGCCCGGCAGGGGTTCATCATCGCCACCTTCGGTGATATGGTCCTGGTCCCGGCAGCTTCCGGTTCCCTCGAGGCAGTGCGGGCGGCTGGCGCGGCTGTAGAGGTCTGCTATTCGCCTGAAAACGCCTTGCACCTGGCCCGCGCCCATCCCGACCGCCAGGTCGTCTTCCTGGCCGTCGGCTTTGAGACCACCATCGCGCCCATCATCACCACCATCCTCTCGGCGCGGCAGAACGGCATCGAGAATTATTCTCTCCTTTGTGCCTTCAAGCGCATCCCACCTGCCCTGTCGGCCTTGGTGGCCGATCCCGAGGTGTCCATCGACGCCTTTATCTGCCCGCCCCACGTGAGCGCGATCATCGGGTCCCAAGCATTTCAGCCCTTTGTGGCAGACGGCCTCCCATGTGTTGTTGCGGGTTTCGAGCCCTTGGATATTCTTTATGCTGTCACCACGTTGGCCGAACTCCTCCAGGCCGGCCGCAGTGAACTGATCAACCAGTACGAACGCGTTGTACGGCCCGGGGGCAACAAACGGGCCTTGGCCCTCTTTGAACGCCTGTTAACTCCTGTCGACGCGGAATGGCGGGGCCTGGGAGCTATCCCTGACAGCGGGTATGGGCTGGCCCGGGACGCAGCCCGCTATGACGCTGGAGAGCGCTTTGGCCTGACCGTGGGTCCCGGTCTTGACCGGCCCGCGTGCCGGTGCGGGGACGTGCTCAAGGGCAAGCTACGCCCGGATCGGTGCCCGCTCTTCGGACATGCCTGCACGCCGATCGACCCCGCAGGTCCGTGCATGGTCAGCTCCGAGGGGACCTGCTCGGCTTATTTCAAATATGTGCAGTAACAAAAC
>JARRRH010000466.1:0-3034 GCA_037380925.1 Deltaproteobacteria bacterium
TTTTTTGCGCCTAACGCCTTATTTTTACATTTCTATCGTATTGAAATAAACTGAAAAAATTAAATTAAGCCGAAGGCTGTCAATTTTGGTTTACGAGGGCGCGCTTACCCTGCCCTTTCCTCATCATTTTCATCGGTGAACCCTTAAGTCATCTCCCAGTGGACGTTTTCGGCCTAAATAAGCGAATTTACCAGGTCAAATCTGAAGAGGGGACCTTAAGTAATTAAAAACTCTAGGAAGTGGCGCTTAGCAAAAGATGAGCGAACAAGCCCGCCAAACAGCCAGCCCACTGGTTATGGGCAGCATTATGGATGCAAAAGCCATACAATTAGCCATATAATTGTATTGACAAATGCCTTGGTCTGCCTCATACTGCTCCCATGGAAAAACCATCCGATTTTGAGTGGGATTCCGCGAAGGACCACCTGAATCAAAGGAAACACGGAGTCTCTTTTGCCTTTGCGCAGCTTGCTTTTCTGGATCATGATCGTGTTATCTTAGCGGATCTCGAACACGGCAGTGACGAAAAACGATACTATCGCCTTGGCAAAGTGGCTGGAGGAATTTTGACCGTCAGATTTACCTATCGTAATGAAAAAATCAGAATAATCGGCGCCGGATTTTGGCGGAAAGGGAAAAGAATATATGAAAGGGAAAATAAAATACACGGATGAGCCTATCGGAAAGGTAAAGGTTATTTCGGACTTTCTTCCTTCACCTGAAGAACTGGCCCTGAGAGAGGAAACCGTCAAGGTCACTATTGCACTGAGCAAAGCCAGTGTGGAATTTTTCAAGAAAGAAGCAAAAAAGAATAATACTCAGTATCAGAAAATGATCCGCAGATTACTGGATGAATATGCAGCTCACCAGTCCTAATTGACCATAGCACGCCAATCTGGCGGACGGCCTATAAAGAGGCCGCCGCCGATCTTTACGTTAGCAGTAATCAATCTATAGAGACTTAACAAAACTGCAAGAAGTGAGGTTCGAGCATGATTACTAAGGAAATCGCTATAAGGAGCATTCAGGAACTTCCGGAAAACGCTACATGGGAAGACATCCAGGAGAGGATAAACTTCATTGCGGGTGTGCGTAAGGGTCTTCGCGAGCTCGATGAAGGTAGGGGTATCGATCATGAGCGGGTCTGGGAGGAGTTCAAAGAATGGCTTTCGAGTTGATTTGGTCTCCCAGCGCAAAACTCGATCTTAAGGACATCACTGCCTTTATCGCAGAGGACAGTGTGTCGGCAGCCGAACGATTCGTAGGGAGCCTATTCCAAGTTGTGGAGAGATTGGCGGCTTTCCCGGAATCCGGGCGAGTGGTACCTGAGTTCGGTGATCCCTCCATCCGCGAAGTCATTCGTAGAGCGTGTAGGATTGTCTATGGGGTGACAGAACAAAGCAGGTCATCGAGGTTGCAAGGGTTTGGCATGCAGCCAGAGGGATTCCAGAGGTCCAATAGCTGCTGACAATTCACTTCACCGGACAGGCTATCGCGTGCCGGTGAGCTTTTCGTTGACTTCGTCCATGGCTTGCCAGCCTCGCGCAAGTGCTGCGCTAACAAGCCATTGGAACAAACATCCTTTAGCCCGTCCCCGGCCAAACTCGCTCCCGACCCATCGGCTGCCGGTCAACGCCGCAATGGTTCAATCGCGGTCACAAAAGAGGCGCATGTGAAATGGTAGATTTCAGAGAGCGGGCTGCCGAGGGCCTTCAAGTAGGAGACTCATTCAGAACCTCACGAACCTTTACAGATGATGACGTTGTTCGTTTCGCCCAGATATCGCGAGACTATAACCCAGTTCATTTCGATGCGCGTTTCGCTAAAGCTCGGGATCTCCCAGCACCGATTTGCCATGGACTGCTAGCGGCAAGCTTGGCAACTGAGATTGGCGGGCAGATTGGATGGCTGGCGTCTGCTATGAACTTCCGATTCAAAGGACCCGTGTATGTTGGCGAGACCATCACCTGCAATTGGGTGATCACAGCCATAGATCAAAATGGTCGGGCCAAAGCATCTGTCACAATTACCAAAGAAGATAATGTCGCCGTGATTGAAGCAGAGATCAGCGGTATTGTGCCTGGGGTTGAAGAGCGTAAGGTCCTAAGTCAAATGCTGTCGGAGGGGGATCCAACAAATGGGCTAACCGATAAACAGCAGAGCCCGGCAGTAAAGCCCGAAACATAGCAACCGCGTCAACTTGGACCGGCAAATGCTCTGCGCTTCATTGCCAGCCGCTTATGCGGAGCATTCTGTGTAATAAGATGAGGAAAGAGAATGTTTGAAGAGTTGGAGAGGATAAACGAACGGCCCGAGCCGTTCCAATATTACACCGCAGGCGATCTATGGACCGATGAACATACATCAAAGCAGATGCTCTCGTTCCACCTCAACGAGGGCATCGACGTTTCTTCGCGAAACGCGGAATTCATCAATCGATCTGTGGAATGGATCGCATCTGAGTTCAACATCAGCAGGGACTTCAAAATAGCTGATTTTGGCTGTGGCCCTGGATTGTACGCAACACCTTTGGCGAAACGCGGAGCGAATGTGACCGGTATTGATTTCTCGGGGAGGTCCATCGAGTACGCAAAAGAATCCGCAGCCCGCGAGCAGTTGAACATCAACTACGTGAAGCAGAACTACCTGGAGTTTGAAACCGAGGACCGATTCGACCTTGTGCTGATGATTATGTGCGATTTCTGCGCCCTCAGCCCAACACAAAGAAACGGGATTCTAAACAAATTCCACAGGATTCTAAAACCGAACGGTTCGGTCCTTCTTGATGTGTATTCCCTGTCGGCCTTTGAACAAAAGGAAGAGGTCGCAACATATGAGGTAAACCAGCTCAACGGATTCTGGTCGCCAAACAAGTACTATGGCTTTCTAAATACCTTCAAATACGATCAAGAAAAGGTTTCGCTGGATAAGTACACAATTACCGAGTTGGACCGCACCAGAAAGGTATACAACTGGCTACAATATTTTGAACCCGAGGATCTTGAGAGGGAGTTTATAGAGGCTGGCTTTACCG
>JARRRH010000467.1:0-3672 GCA_037380925.1 Deltaproteobacteria bacterium
CGGGGAAAAGATAGAAAGTGGGCCTTGCAGAACTTCCTCATTTTGTTTTGTGTCCCGAGGGCCGCCCACTCCCGGTGATACCTGTTCCAGATATTCAGAAGTGTGACAAAGTCTGATTCCTTGTCCTTAAAGGGGGCATGCATTTGATCCGCTTGATCGAGCTTTTCGGCCGGCCTTTCTCTGGGGTCTTGGATGCTCAGTGCCGAGGCGATCACCGCAACTTCGCTGACGCAGCCTTCTTTTTGCGCTTCCAGCAGCATGCGAGAGATCCTGGGATCTAGAGGCATGCGCGCCATGAGGCGGCCTTTCTCGGTGAGCACGTGGTCTGGGCCTTGCCGGGCGATGGCTCCCAGTTCCAAAAGAAGATCGTAGCCGTCTTTGATGCTTCTTGCTTTGGGTTTGTCCAGGAAAGGAAATGAGGCAGGACCCCCCAGGTCCAGGAAGATCATGCGCAAAATGACCTCGGCCAGGCTGGAGCGAAGTATTTCAGGAGGCGTGAATGCGGGCCGGCTCTCATAGTCCTCTTCAGGATAGAGCCTGATACAGATACCCTTTTGTACGCGACCGCACCGTCCCTTTCTTTGGTCTGCACTGCTCCGGGAAATGGGGGTCACAGGAAGGGTGGTTGTTCGGGTTCTGGGAAGATACTGGGAAATCCTTGCCAGCCCCGTGTCAATCACGTACTTGATGCCCGGTATGGTGAGAGATGTTTCCGCCACGTTGGTAAGAGGGGGAGAACCGTGGTTCCGGGATACCGGCGGCCTGCCAGCCGTTCGCACGTTTCCAAAATGTCCTGTTCCGTGGGCATGAAGGCGAGGACATCCCCGAAGCGGCGCTTGGCCCGGAGCCGGTCCACCGCTTTGACAGCCATATCCACATAAGTCATCTCGCCGCTATCTTCCAGTTCGGGGTCCACGGGCATATACTCCACCGCCACGGGATAAAGGCGGCCGCCCACGTGGAGGACCGGCGCGCCTCCAAAAGCCTCGGAGAACTTTTCCGTCTCCAGAGTTGCGGAGGTGATGATGATTTTGAGTTCCGGCCTTTCAGCAAGCAAGGTTTTGATGATCCCAAGAAGGAAGTCGATATTCAGGCTCCTCTCATGAGCCTCGTCAATGATGAGCGTGTCATAAGCCCGGAACTTGGGGTCCCCTTGGGTTTCAGCCAGGAGCACGCCGTCGGTCATAACCTTGACGAAAGTATCGGGGCCGCTCTTGTCCTCGAAGCGTATCTTGTACCCAACCGACTGACCCAATCTCTGACCCAGTTCCTCGGCGATGCGGCGAGCAATGGTGGTGGCTGCGATTCTTCGGGGTTGAGTGCAGCCGATGATCCCCCTGATCCCCCTTCCTGCTTCCAGACACATCTTGGGCAGCTGGGTACTTTTGCCGCACCCTGTCTCACCGGACACAATAACCACTTGGTGTCTTTTGACGGCCTGCACGATTTCATCCTTATGGGAGGTAATAGGGAGGCTGTCCGGATAGGTTGCTCTGGGCCTCTTTGACAGTCGCCGCTCCTGTTTGTGGAGGGAGGCTTCCAATGTCTTCTCCAGAGACGCAAGTCGGCGAAAAAACACCCCGGATCCACGGCTTTTCTGAAGGGTTTCTTCGAAACGCCGGGACAGAAGGGCTTCATCCTGCAGCGTAGTGAGAGGAAGGCGGGATCGAATGTGGTCAAGGCGATCTGTTATAGACATGATTCATATAATGTATCACAAATAACGAGGATGCATGAGCATGGAGACTGTAGAATAATCGATGGAAATCGCACCGCGGCTCAAGGATAAAAGATATTATAGATTTCATTCATTTTTCCTTACGCCTTATGCCTTCAGCCTCATCCTATATAGCATAGACGGTATGCCCCTTACAGCGAAAATTCCAGCCCTCAGCGAGGCACCCTCCTCCTAACTCGTGGATTTACATTTGTCCGAGTTTTGCGCTATAATATTTATTTCGTAATGAAAATTCAGGTTCAGGGCAAATGTGTTCCATCGTTCCATTTGTCCCGTGGTCCAGTTTCAGAACAGAAATGGTTAAAAAAAGAGCCAGGGAACCTTTCGCGGATAAGAGAAGGAGTAAAAAGCCTTCGGAAAGCCTGGAGATGTTCGATTCTCTTTTCAGAGAGAACCTTGAAATGGAGCCTGGACAGGCGGGAAGAGACAAGTCGGCCCGGGACAAAGTAGAACTCTCTGAGAGCAATGAAATGTTCGACGCTGTTTTCCGTGAGGATCTGGGTGCAGAAGAAAAAAATGAGAAAGAGGGTTCTCCTGCCAAAAAGAAACGGGTAAAACCCAAACCTTCCGAACTGCCGCCGTGGAAACGGCGCGCTGAAGAAAAGGAGAAGGCAGGGGAAAAAAGAAAAAAAGGCAGGCCCAAAAACAAGTCAAGGGCAAGGGGAAAGGTCTCCCTTTTGCTGCTTTTTTTGGTTCTGCTGGCAGGGGCTGGGCTCCACTATTACGGTTTCGTGGATCTTGGGCCATATGCAGAACGTTTGAAAGCACTCAAGGCCGAAGCTGTTTGGCTCTACGAAGCCTATGCGGGGAAAGGGAAGGGCCCGGCAGAGATAGAGGAAAGTTCAGCGATCACAAAGCCCATTCCCACGAGACCGCAGTCTCAGCCTGTGGTTACGGCGGCCAAGGAAAAAGCCCCTTTAAAGCCTAAGGCGTCGGTGGAAAAGGCAAGACCTGCCCCCCGAACCCTTGCAGGCGTTTCAGACAAAAGAGGCCCTGCGGCCGCTTCACCTGCGGCCTCAGCGGTGGCAGTCAAAAGCGCCGCCAAGGACACCAGACCCGCCGTCTCCCCGGTGACAGCCGGAAGACCTGCTTCCTTTCCCTACAGCGTCTACCTCGGGTCCTACAGCAAAACAAAGTACCTTCAAAAGGCCATGAGAGAATATGAGGACAAGGGCCTTTTGCCCTTCTGGGTCAAGGTGGATCTGGGGAAAAAAGGGGTCTGGCACAGAGTCTTTGCGGGTTGTTTTCGGACAGGGAAAGAGGCGGAAGCCTTCATCAAAGAAAAGGGGATACCCGAGGGGGAGGCCCGGCAAGTCAAATACGGCAACTTGATCGGAACGTATCGCTCAGAGAAAGCCTTGCAGACGAAGAGGGCTGCCCTCCTCAAACTGGGTTACAGCCCCTATATCATTTCTCGCCACAAGGATGAACATCTGCTGTTCGTGGGGGCCTTTTCCAGCCAATCCAATGCCGAGGATCTCCGCGGCGATCTTTCCAGCAAAGGCATCCGGAGCAGGATTGTAGTGCGCTGACATACCTATCTTGGAAGAAACTTGTAAAATTTTCGAGACACGAGAGAAAACACAGAGGGCTTGACTTAAATTCTCTTGCCGACTATGGTGTGGCATCGGGGCTGGAAGCACTTCTGTTTGAATAACCTTTTTGGAGGAGGAGGACGACATGGCCGGCAGTACTACACCATCGTTGAACTGGTGGGAACCAGCGACAAGTCTTGGGAAGAAGCTGCAAGAGT
This sequence comes from Deltaproteobacteria bacterium, assembly GCA_037380925.1. Lineage (GTDB taxonomy): Bacteria > Desulfobacterota > DSM-4660 > Desulfatiglandales > HGW-15 > JARRRH01. The sequence goes on from JARRRH010000467.1 coordinate 3,492, forward strand.
GGCTGTTGAAACAGCAGCCGGGACTTTGAGAGATTTGAGGGTAGCCGAAGTGGTCAAACTCGACATGACTGTAGAGAATGGCAAGATTAAGACATACCGGGCAAGAATCAACCTTTCCTTCAAGTACGAAAAAGAATAGCTCCGAAACGTTCTTTTTGGGCCTTGCGCGACGGAGGGGACA
>JARRRH010000468.1:0-3026 GCA_037380925.1 Deltaproteobacteria bacterium
ATGCCCTAATCTATGTGATTGGATAGGAACTTGTCAAACAGACTCTTGGTTCTGCTGGAAGAGGGCATGTCCTCTGTTGGAGTAAAGTGCTTGGCGTGTATTTCCTTTATGTTTAGAGAGGTAGAAACTTGGGGAAGCTTTCCTAGATTCTGAATTTGGGAGGGCACGCCATGAGGTAAACAAGGGAGCCCAGTTTCCAAAACATTTTCCAGTCGATCCGAAGGAGTCTCGATTCCATTTGGGGTCGTATTCCGCAAACCACGGACGAAAGATTTTTTAAAAGGTGCGTACTCATTTGCCGGATGAACCGTTCTGCTTCTTGGCGTGAATGGCCATGAAGACCCGCTCCGGTGTCAAAGGCAGTTCGCGGAAGCGGATGCCCGTGGCGTTGTAAACAGCGTTCAAGATGGCGGGGATCGTAGGCATGATAGCGCCTTCGCCCACTTCCTTTGCCCCGAAAGGCCCGTAGGGCTCGTGGGACTCCACAATGATCGGGGTCACGTTGGGCATATCCAGAGCGGTGGGAACTTTATATTCAGCAAAATTCGGATTCAAAATCCGTCCTTTCTCATCAAATTTGACCTCCTCGTGCAAAGCCTCACCCAGACCCATCAAAAGGGATCCCTGCATCTGCCCCTCCACAGACGTTCTATTGATGGCAAAGCCGCAGTCATGGGCGTCAGTCATTTTTTCGACCGTAATCTTGCCGGTCTCCGTATCCACGCTCACCTCAACCACCTGGGCAGAGCAGCCGTAGGCCGGGGACGTGCCAACAGTGGCACCTTTGTGGGTTCCTCCAAGCATGGTGGGTTTGTACCTGCCTCGCCCGATGATGCTGCCTCGGGCAAGGTAGGCGATCCGTGCGGCCTCCTGGAAAGTTAGGCTGTCTTTGCCTTTTGGCAGACCCTTCCACCCCCTGTGTTCCCTGAGGTACCGATCCCTGACGTGAGCAAAATCCACCCTGCCGTGCTTGAACACGATCTCGCCCTCCTTGATGTCGAGTTCGGAGATGTCCACTTTCAGCTCTCTGGCCAAAACGCCGAGGACCTGCCGTCGCACATCGATGGCCGCCTCTTTGGTTGCATGGCCGGTCATCAAGGTTTGCCGGCTGGAGTAGGCACCCAGGTCGATTCCGAAATCCGTGTCCCCGGAGGAAATCCTTACCCAGTCCAAGGGGATGCCGAGGGTCTCCGCCGTGATCATGGCAAAGGTGGTGTCCGACCCCTGGCCGATTTCCGCAGAGGCGGTGTACACATGAACCGTCCCCCCGTCCTCACTGACGCGGGTTGTAACGGTCGCGTGATAGGTATCGGATAGGTAGATCGGGTAGCCTGCGCCCGACACAAAAAAGCCGCAGGCCATGCCTATGCCCTTGCCTTTTCCCAATTTGCCCTTCTTGTCTTTCCAATTCGAACCGTCCCTCACAGCCTCAATGCATTCTCTCATGCCGAGGCTGTTCATCTTCAGTTCATTGCAGCTCACATCGCCCGCCTCCATCATGTTCTTGAGGCGAAGCTCGACAGGATCTATGCCCAGTTCCTCGGCAATCACATCCAGTTGTTGCTCCCAAGCGGCTCTAGCGATCACACCTCCGTGTCCTCGCTGGGCACCGCAGGCCGGCTTGTTCGTGCATACCCTGTAAGCGTCATACTTCATGTTGGCCAGGCGGTAGGGACCCCCCAGAAGAGACCCCGCATAATAGATAGTCGCAATTCCAAAACTGCTGTAAGCTCCCCCTTCCAGATAGCATTCATTCTTGAGGGCCAGGATGGTGCCGTCCTTTTTGGCCCCTGTTGTCAGGGTGTGAACGTATTGATGCCTTGATCTTCCGTGAAGAAACACTTCTTGTCGTGTAAAATTGATCTTGACCGGTTTGCCTGTTTTCATGGATAGAAGACAGGCCGCCATCTCCATGGCGTTGGCCGAGGCCTTGGGTCCAAATCCCCCTCCAACGTAAGGCTTTACAACCCGAACCTTTCCGATGGGAAGCCCCAGGACCATGGCGACCGTCCTCTGAACATAGTGAGGAGCCTGGGTGCTGCTCCGCAGGGTCAGATACCCCCTGGTGTCGTAATCCGCAATGCACCCCTGGGGCTCAATGAAACCGGCATCCTGCCGTTTGCTCCTGAACGTGTCCGTCCTGACAAGGTCACATTGGGCCAGAGCGCTTTCCACGTCACCGAATTCATGGTGGACCTCGGCTCCGACGTTGCCCAGGTATTCATCATGAACCAGGGGCGCCCCGTCAGCCACTGCCTCTTCCAGGGTCAGAACAGCCGGCAGTTCCTCGTATTCCACCTTGATAAGGGACAAAGCTTCCAGCGCGGTCTCCAGGTCGACCGCCGCCACAGCCGCCACTTCGTCTCCCACGTACCGGACCTTGTCGTGGCAGAAGAGTGTTTCGTCGTATCTTGCTGGGCTTACGCCGTATTTTACCAGGCCGGCATCCTCCGCCGTCACCACGGATTTGACGCCGGATACCTTTTTTGCCCGAGAGGTGTCTATGTCCAAAATCCTGCCATGAGCCAAAGGACTGTGCAAAATAGCGCCGTAGAGCATCCCCGGAAGATGGATGTCATCAATAAACAGGGCCTCTCCTGTTGCCTTGCCTGGAGCATCAATTCTTGGAGCTCTGGAGTTGACTACGGTATAGTCGCTCATCATTCCTTTCCTTTCTTATCTTTCCCCTGTTTCGCTAACAGATTGAATGGCTTCAACGATTTTCTGATAACCTGTGCAGCGGCAGAGGTTTCCGGAAAGCGCCGCGCGGATTTCTTCCTCCGTGGGATCTGGATTCCTTTGGAGTAGGTTGTTTGCCGTGAGGATCATGCCGGGGGAGCAAAATCCGCACTGTATGGCTCCTTTGTCCACAAAGGCTTGCTGGAGAGGATGAAGCCTGTCGGCCGTTTTCAACCCTTCGATGGTCATGATGTGGGAGCCGTTTGCCTGCACCGCCAGCACAAGGCAGGAATTCACGGGCTTCCCGTTCAGAATGACGGTACAAGAGCCGCACTCACCCATGTCGC
>JARRRH010000469.1:0-5596 GCA_037380925.1 Deltaproteobacteria bacterium
CGATAAAGACATCTCAAGGCAGGCATGAGCTGTCCGTAACGGACTCTATTCGTCTTCGGACGGCAACAGGCAAAGACCCAGTTCCTCAAGCTGCCCCGGGTCCACATTGGAAGGTGCACCTGTGAGGGGACACATGGCGCTTGCCGTCTTCGGGAATGCGATAATCTCTCTGATGGATTCGACCCCTGCCAGGATGGCGACGAGACGATCCAGCCCCAGAGCAATTCCTGCGTGAGGAGGCGCCCCATATTTCAAGGCTTCCAGCAGAAAACCGAACTTGCGATCCGCCTCTTCCCTGGAAATCCCCAAAATGGAAAACATGTCCTCCTGAAGTGCCGTATTGTGGATCCGCACACTTCCGCCCCCGATTTCGTTCCCATTTAAGACAATGTCATAGGATCTGGCGCGGACTCTGCGAGGATCATGCCGGAGCAGGGAAAGGTCTTCTTCCAGAGGCGCTGTGAAAGGGTGGTGAACCGCCTCTAATCGGCCTTCCTCCTCATTGTACTCCAGAAGGGGAAACCGGGTCACCCAGACCAGGGCGTGGTCTCCAGGCTTTATCAGATCGAGTCTTCGAGCGAGTTCCAAGCGCAGCAATCCCAGAGAGCGGTTTGCGATCCCGGCTTGATCAGCCACGATCAGCAAAAGGTCACCAGGACCGGCACCGAGCCTCTCAGTGACAGCCTCTTTTCTCTCCTCCTCGAGGAATTTGCTCAGTGAGGACTGCCAACCCTCAGGGCTCACTTTGGCCCACAAAAGGCCTTTTGCACCTCCTTGGGCAGCCACCCCGGCCAATTCGTCGAGCGTCTTTCTCGAAAATGCGGTTCCGCCTCCTCCGACCCGGATCGCTTTCACTTCGCCGCCTTGGTCCAGCACCTGCTCGATCACTTTGAAACGCGTCTCCTTCATGAGATCGGTGAGTTCCACGATTTCCATACCAAAGCGTAAGTCGGGTCTGTCCGTGCCGTAGCGATCCATGGCTTGCTTGTATTCAAGACGGGGAAGGGGCAGGGCAAGGCGTCTGTCCGTCACTTCTTCAAAGAGCGCCGCCATCGACCCTTCGACCACCGCCATGACTCCCTCTTCATCGGTAAAGGCCATTTCAAGGTCCACTTGGGTGAACTCCGGCTGACGGTCCGCCCGCAAGTCCTCATCCCGAAAGCAGCGCACAATTTGATAATAGCGGTCGAAACCCGCGACCATAAGGAGCTGTTTGAAAAGCTGGGGCGACTGGGGCAGGGCGTAGAAAAACCCTTTGTTGATCCTACTGGGAACAAGGTAGTCTCTGGCGCCTTCGGGCGTGCTCTTGGTGAGAAAGGGGGTTTCCACCTCGATGAACCCGTTGTTATTCAGGTAGGCTCTTATGCATGAAGTTATACGGTGACGGAGCCGAAAGTTGTCGAAAACTTTTTTCCGCCGCAGTTCCAGGTAGCGGTGCTTCAGCCTCAGGGTTTCGGAAGCATCCACAGCTCCGTCCACTTGAAAGGGCGGGGTTTCCGTTCGATTCAAAATCTTGAGCCCCTTTGCCTTGAGCTCAACGGCGCCTGTAGGCATCTTTGGATTTTCCTGTCCTTCCAGTCGCGCCGAGACTTCTCCCTTTACGGCCAAGACCCATTCATTGCGGAGCACGTGGGCCCGGGTATGGCTTTTCTCGTCGATTTGAGGATCAAAGACCACCTGGGTGATACCTTCCCGGTCCCTCATATCGATGAAGATGAGGTTACCCAGATCCCGGCGGCTGTTCACCCATCCCATGAGCACGGCCTCCCCGCCGATGTGCTCGGGCCTGAGGCTTCCACAATCATGGGTTCTTTTCCAACCGCCGAGGCTGTCGATAGAGATACGTTCTGTTTCTTTCATACTCTCTCTTTGGTTGCGTGTCACAGCCGTTTTTTCAGACGGGTAACCAGGCCGTGGAGGTTCACGTCTTCCTGAACTTTCGTGTTCATGTCTCTCAAAACAGCTTTACCTCGTTCCAGTTCGTCCTCTCCCACGATGAGAACCTTTCTGGCCTTAAGACGATCCGCTTTTTTCATCTGGGCCTTCAGCCCTTTGGGCGCATACTCCATCTCGATCCAGAAGCCTGACCTGCGCAGCTCTTTCGCCCATTTAAACATCTTTTTTTCAGCCCTTTCCCCGAGGCTGATGAGAAAGAGATCGGGCAAAAGCCCCTCTTGCGAACTGGGATTTTCCAGGAGGGAAACCAGTCTCTCAACGCCCAAGGCAAAGCCGATAGCCGGGTGATCAGGCCCTCCGAGCTGTTTTGACAGGGCGTCGTATCTGCCGCCGCCGACCACCGCGTTTTGGGCCCCGAGCCTCTCGGTTTGAATCTCAAAGGTGGTGCGGGTGTAGTAGTCGAGGCCCCTGACGAGCATGTGGTTCACGGAAAAGGGAGTTTCCAGAATGTCCAAATACTCTTGAAGGGCCGTAAAGTGATTCTGACACTCTTGGCAGATGAATTGAAGAATAGAAGGGGCCTGGGAGACCACTTCCCGGCACCCCTCCACCTTGCAGTCAAAGACCCGGAGAGGATTGGTCACCGCCCGCCGGCGGCAGTCCGTGACAAGAGCGGCTTTTCTGTTTGCCAGAAAGCTCTTGAGCGCCTCCCTGAAGGGGCTGAAGGGGCTTCGACACCGGGGGCAACCCAGAGAGTTGATCTGAAGAGAGAGGCCGGACAGTCCCACAGCTTCCACCAAAGCCATGGCCAGCACAATGATGTCCACGTCGGATCTGGGGCCGGGGTCTCCGATGATTTCCGCATCGATTTGGTTGAACTGCCTGAACCGCCCTTTCTGCGGCCGTTCGTGTCGGAACATGGGGCCGATGAGAAAGAGTTTCTGAACCGCATTCTTTAGATAAAGCCTGTGCTGAATATAGGCTCTCACAATGGAGGCGGTGGCCTCGGGCCGCAGAGAATAGCTTCTGCCTTTGCTGTCCGTAAAAGTGTACATTTCTTTGGAGACAATGTCCGTGTCTTCGCCGATGCTGCGGCTGAACAGTTCCGTCATCTCCAAAAGGGGGGGCTTGATCTCCTGGAACCCGAAAGATTGGAAGATTTTTCTGGCCTCGGATTCCACATACTGCCAGGAGCCGATCTCATCAGGCAGAATGTCCTTGAATCCTTTGATGGTGGTGAAGTCCAAAAAGACAGTCCTCTCCTCTATTGAATTTCAGGCTTTTCTAACAAAGGCGGTCCTGTTTCGTCAATGTCCCGGCTCTATTCCACCTCGATCTTCTTCGCTTTTTTCTTTTCCTTCCGCTCCCCTTTTTCTTCCAGGTCCTCGATTTTTTCATCGATGAGCGACCGGATCGCCTTCAGAAATTCCACTCGTGACTGGTAGAGGTGGTGGAAGAATTTGGACCTCTTCTTGGAGATCCGCTCCAGATCCATGAAGAACTGACCCACCGGGCACACGACCATTTCATGCTCGCTTTTTTTCTTTGACATGGTTCTCCCCTTTGAAATAAACGGTCAAATCCTGGTCCTCCAGTTTGGCTCTCGCCGATTTGGAGGCGGCCACCTGCTTTGGAAGCAATATGTGTCTCTTAAAGCTTCCGACGCGGATGATGAGTTCATCGGAGATTTTGTTTATTTCTACGTTCCCTTTGGTCACAAAAGGCAATCTCATTTTGAGAAGGTACTCCCCACAGCTTTTGCTGAGTTCGTAAGCTAGTCCCTTGAAAAAACGTTCTATGGGATTTCGTTCTTCGTATATTTGCTCGGCCAGAGTCCTGAGGCGATCATAGCCGAGCACTTCGCCTTCAAACAGATTCACGGTAAAGATAGGGATGGGGTTGAAGTATGTTTCCGCCTTGTCCATGTATTTCTTCTGACTTTCCCGCCAGTGCTCGAAATAACTGTCACTCACCACATCAGGCAGTACCCGGTTCATGATAATCCCATCGATGCTGATTTTGTAAAGGCAAAAGTACATGAATGCCCTCTGGGTTTCTTTAAGCACGATTTTTTCAGGATTGGTGACCAAACGGACCGTGGTGATTTCAGGGTTTGTCAGAATTTGATCCACTCCGTTCAGACGCTCGAACAGGTATTCGATGGCGTCGAAGTAATCTTCACCGGGAACGGGTAGGTCGTAAACCCTCTTGGCTACCGGGCCCACGTACTTGGCAAGAGCCTTTTCCATTTTGAACAGTTTCTTCATGTACCATTCGAGAGCCGTTGGAATGCTTATGAATCGAATAGACTCCCCGGTCGGCGCACAATCCAGGATGATCACGTCATACGCTTGATCTCGGGCGTATCGGTTAATGTAAAGGAGCAGGCTGACCTCTTCCATGCCGGGAAGGATAGCCAGTTCTTCGGCCAGGATTTCATCCAGTCCGGTGGTGTTGAGGAGGACAGAGAGGTATCGGTGGATGTCTTTCCAGTTTTTTTCAATCTCCTCTTGGATATCAAGTTCTTGAATCCAGAGTTGCTTGCCCACCTTGATGGGTCGACCCTTGTTTTGATCCAGCAGGTCTCTTTCAAGATTGAAAATATCGCAAAGACTGTGGGCCACGTCGAGGGACATGACCACTGTCCTGTATCCCATTTCAGATACACGGATTCCCGTGGCCGCTGCAATGCTGGTTTTCCCTACGCCGCCTTTTCCTGCAAAGAAGATGATTCGCATGTCGATCGCTCCTGGAACGCCGTCCACTTTCATTCAGGCTTATACCTGATTCATTCGTGTCCAAAAACAGTTTCGCGGTGTTGCAGGGGCATGGGGGTCAGACCCCCATGCACCCGCCTTGGCAATGCAAAAAAAGGACCTGTATTGCAAGTAAAATCATTTCAAGGTTCTTTTGGACACCAGTGTACTCGATTCTAGTATTTAACTGCAAAAGTTCCCGATATGTCATTTCGACCGAAGGGAGAAATCTTTTCCAGTGTTATCAAAGATTTCTCAGTCACTTCGTTCCTTCGAAATGACACCGTTATTAATGCAACTAAGCACTAGCACAAAAGGGCGGCACTTGAAACGCGCCGTGACCCCACAAAAGGGTAAGGCCCCGTCCTTTTGGGCGAGGATTCTTCACAATGAGGGGTTCAAAGGGCCTGCATGCTCTCTAATATCCGCAATGATTTCAACAATCTCTTCGTGGTAATCTCCGGGCGCGCTCACGTAACCCCAACCCTTCTGAGTCTGAAACAATCCGTCATATGCCGTATCATGGTAAGATCTCATGATGTGGGGGATGTTCCTCTCCGTGAGAATGGAATGAAGCAACTGAGCCTCAATATCATTGTCCAAAGTCGCCACCTTCATGTAAGCATCCATGATCTGCATTTCTCTTAGTTGTCGCTAAGGCCGATCCCTTTGCCCGTTGCGAGACTCTTACAGGAATTTAAAGGTGAAAGCAAGAAAACCCGGCAGACAATGAAAGCCCGGCAATTCATTATGAATCCCCTTTCCCCAAAGAGAAAAGCCTCTTTCCAATCCGCCTTGCCATGGCTTCTCTCTTTCATTACTTTTCATTCCTGTCCAAAAACGGTTTCGCAGCAATGCCGGGGCATGGGGGTCTCTTCTCAAAAACGAGGGGAAGCGGGCAAAGACTCTGCAGAAAGGTGCCCCCAAGGCGGGCGGAGACCCTC
>JARRRH010000470.1:0-3020 GCA_037380925.1 Deltaproteobacteria bacterium
GAAAGAGCCCCTTAAAATAGGGCCGGTTGGCGTATGGAGAAAGAACTGAGAAGGGACAGGAGCGAGACATGCCTTTGAGGACACCAGAGGACTACGAAGAAAGCCTCAGGCAACTGAATCTCGTGGTTTACATGTTCGGCAAGCGGGTGGAAAACGTTGTGGACGATCCTATCATTCGCCTATCCATGAAGGCGGTCGCCAAAACCTATGAGCTGGCTCACCGTCCCGAGCACGAAGACATCATGACCGCGACCTCACACATTACAGGCAAGAAAATCAACCGGTTTACCCATATTCACCAGGGTGTTGGGGACTTGGTGAAAAAGAGCAAGATGGGCAGACTGCTCGGCCGGGAGACGGGGTGTTGATTTCAGAGATGTGTGGGTATGGATGCCCTGAACGCGATCTCCATTGTGGCGTTCAACATAGATGAAAAGCATGGGACATCCTATTACGAACGCTTCGTGAAGTATCTTGAATACGTTCAGGAGAATGATTTAACCTGCGACGGCGCCATGACAGACCCCAAGGGCGACAGAAGTGTGCCACCTCATAAACAAGATGACCCCGATCAGTACATGCACGTGGTGGAGGAGAGAAAAGACGGCATCGTGGTCAGGGGTGCCAAGGCCCACCAAACAGGTGCTGTGAATTCCCATGAAGTCATCATTATGCCCACAATCGCCATGAGAGAAGAAGACAGAGACTATGCCGTCTCTTTTGCCATGCCAAGTGATGCAGAGGGCATCCTCTATATTTTGGGGCGGCAGTCCTGTGATACCAGAAAACTTGAGGGCGACACCATAGACAGGGGCAACGTGTTGTTTGGAGGCCACGAAGCCCTGGTGGTCTTTGACAATGTATTCGTTCCTTGGGAGCGTGTTTTCATGTACAAAGAATATGATTTTGCGGGCCAATTGGTGGAAAATTTCGCCGCTTATCACAGGCAAAGCTATGCCTGTAAGGTTGGTGTTGGGGATGTACTCATTGGTGCTGCTCAGACAGCGGCGGAGTACAACGGGGTTGCGAGTGCTTCCCACATCAGAGATAAAATTGTGGAGATGAACCATTTGAACGAAACCCTTTACTGTGGCTGCATCGCTTGCGCCTCCGAGGGACACAAGGAGCCCAGCGGGACATACAATGTGAATGTTTTGCTGGCCAACGTGCACAAACACAATGTGACCCGTTTTCCATACGAGATTTCGAGGCTGGCTCAGGATATTGCCGGCGGTTTGATGGTGACCATGCCTTCCAACCAAGACCTCAAGTCCCCGGAGACTGGAAAATGGCTTGAGAAATACTTGAGGGGCCGTTCCGACATCCCCACAGAAAACCGCATGCGGATTTTGAGGTTGATTGAAAATATCACTCTGGGAACGGCGGCTGTAGGTTATCTGACCGAATCCATGCACGGGGCAGGCTCACCCCAAGCGCAGAGAATCATGATTTCTCGGCGAGTCAACATGCGAGAGAAACAAAGGGCGGCAAAAAAGCTTTGTGGCATTGATGAAAAAGGATAGCGGCAAGCTCAAAATCAGTGTGAAGTATTGTGGCGGCTGCAACCCCCTGTATGATCGGGTTGAATTGGTGGAAAAGATAAGGGCTTCTCTGAGGGGCAAAGCAGAGCTTGTCTCGCGGGAAAGCAAAGGGTCTGATATGGTTCTGGCTGTACAGGGTTGTTCGACGGCCTGAGCGGACCTCAGCTCTTTCCAGGGTCTGGAAGTGCGGTCAGTCATGGATTCGGAAAGCGGCGACAAATTCATTCGAGAGATTCATGAGAGGGCGATAAAAACGGGGAGCAATCCGTAGAAGAATTATGGTGGAGCCCCTCCCCCTTTCACGAAGATGGTCACGTCCTCTTCTCGTCGAACCCTGTGTTTCGGCTCCCCCGTGTCTTCTCTCCTCTGGAGCTCAATCCGCCTCAATCTGTAGCCCTGCCTGAGGTGCTCGGACAGGACGTTCCTCATGTTGTCGTCAACCCCGGCATTGTCGTGGTAGGCAATTCTGCGACGCACGGTCACGGTTTCTTCGATCTCGTCCGGAAGTTGTGAACAGCCTGCAACGCTGGCGTCCGCCGGGATTTCGTCGGCCACTTTTCTCTCAACAGTTTGGTCGCGGGTTGACAGGAAAACGTGGGACAGGTCTTCGAGGCTCCTTGCCGGTCGCTTTTTTCCCATTTACGCATCCCCTTGTTGGTGGATCTCTATCACGGCGTTCCTCCCTCCGTAAGGATCCTGAACCAGGTTCGGATTGTTCCGATCTTCTACCCAACGGCCGTCCACGAGAAACTTGTACTGATAGACGCCTGGCGGAAGGAGGATCTCTTTGGACCAGTTCCCGCCTTCGTGGCGGTCCAACTCAAAGCCTGCGTCCTGTGTCCAATTGCTGAAGTTTCCCACAACTTTCACGGAATTCGCTTCAGGGGCGTGGATTGAAAACTGCATTCTCCGGTGCTTGAGAAGGGAATTCCTTGGTTCTGAGGATTTCCCAACTTCTGGAATTTCCTCTTCCTCCACCACTCCTTGGGCCAGGGCCATGTAATCCGAGTAAGCTCTTGACCTTCGCCCGTGCTCCACGATAGCCTTTCCCTGCGCTGCGGCTTCTCTGAATCGGACGCTGGCGTGGATGATGGTGCTGAATAGAGAGCCCTTGAAGTGGTCTTCCATATCTTTGAGGACCTTGTTGGCGATTCTTGTTCGCCCGTCAAACATGGTCGCAAGAACTTTGACCCGTATTTTGTGGCCGGTATTGGTCCGCACCAGGTCGAGTATTTCCAGAAGCTTCCCGGTTCCGTGGAGGGAGAAAACACTCATCTCGATGGGGATGAAAACCTCTGTAGAAGCCATAAGGGCGTTGAAGGTCAGCAACCCGAGGCTCGGGGGACAATCGATGATGATGTAATCGTAAGGCTGATACAGACCCTCTATGGCTTCCTTGAGCCTGGTCTCTCGGCCATGCACCATGGACATGTGCTGTTCAAACGTACTTAGCCATAGATCCGAAGGGACGATATCCAG
>JARRRH010000471.1:0-3015 GCA_037380925.1 Deltaproteobacteria bacterium
GTTGCCCGAACCATGGTCCAAGGGGTGGATATCTGGCTCAACACTCCGCGGCGTCCTTTTGAAGCCTGCGGTACCAGCGGCATGAAAGCGGTGGCCAATGGAGCACTGCACCTGAGTGTGCTGGACGGCTGGTGGGACGAAGGCTATGAACGGGAAATCGGATGGGCTATCGGTAACGGTGAGGAATATGAGGACCACGAGTTCCAGGACGACCTCGAAAGCCGGGCTCTCTACGACATCCTGGAGAAAGATATCATCCCTATCTTCTACGAAAGGGGCCCGGACGGCCTGCCTAGAAGATGGGTTGCCATGATGAAGGCTTCCATGCACAAGCTTTGCCCTGTTTTCAATACTCACCGGATGGTTTCCGAGTATTGGGAGCGATTTTACCGCGCCGCGGCCGAGCGCGGATCGCAATTAACGGACAAACAATGGGAGAAATTGAAAAGTCTGGCTAAATGGCGGGAAAAGGTCATGTACAATTGGGCGCAGGTGGCCGTTAAAGATATTCGCATGAAAGAGGTTCCGGAGCTTGAGGTCGGAGCGCCCTATCCTGTGGAAGCGAAGATTTTTCTTGGGGAACTGGCTCCGGAGGACGTGATGGTGGAGGTCTACGCCGGCCGCCTTGATCCATCGGATCGGTTCACAGAACGCTTCACCCGGATGATGAGCCTCGCGGAACCCCTGGGCGATCATCTTTACAGGTATGCGTGCGACGTCACCTTCGAAGACGCCGGGCACTTCGGGCTCAATATTCGGATCACACCCAATCACCCCAATCCTGAAAGCCGGCATGCCATGGGTCTTGTCATATGGGGCCAGGGCTGAAAAAAATGCAAGGAGTGCCTGATGGAGAATGCTAAAATTCTCATTGTGGACGACGAATTGATTATGCGGGAGTCCCTGGCCGGCTGGCTTCAGCGGGACGGCCATGAGACGGACACGGCAGCAAGCGGAGAAGAAGCGCTGGAAAAACTTAAAGATACCCGCTTCGACATTCTTCTGGTGGACATCAAGATGGAGGGCATGAGCGGCCTGGATGTCCTGAAACAGGTCAAAGAAAATGATCCGGACGTGGCTGTGGTCATGATCACCGCCTATGGTTCCATCGCATCCGCTATTGAGGCCATGAAAAACGGCGCCTACGACTACTTGCTCAAGCCATTCGATCCCAATGAGCTCGGCATTCTCATCGAGAAGATCATGGAACACCAAGCCCAGAGGCTGGAAACCCTTTATTTGCGAGAGCAAGACAAAGACAGGACCCGATTCGAGAGCATGATCGGACAATCAGGAGCCCTTCAGAAAATTTTTGACCTTATTGAAGATATAGCTCCGACGGATTCGACGGTCCTCATTACCGGGGAGACAGGTACAGGGAAAGGCTTGGCTGCAAGGGCCATACATACCCAGAGCCCCCGATGCGGTGGACCCTTTGTGGTCGTCAATTGCGGAGCTTTCCCTGAGCACCTTCTGGAAAGTGAGCTTTTTGGGTATCAGAAGGGCGCTTTCACCGATGCCAAGGCCACAAAAAAGGGGCGGCTGGAGTTGGCCCACGCAGGGACGCTCTTTTTGGACGAGATCGGGACCATCAGCATGAGGATGCAGATCGATCTTCTTCGAGTGCTGGAAGACCGGGTTTTTTACCGTCTTGGTGGGACGCAGCCTATTGAGGCGGATTTTCGTGTTATCGCTGCGACCAACAGGGATCTGGAGCAAGCGATCAAGGAGGGTTCCTTCCGCGAGGATCTCTACTATCGTCTCAACGTAATCTCCTTTACCATGCCCCCACTCCGGGAACACAAGGAGGACATTCCCCTTCTAGCCGAGCATTTTCTCCATCGGTTCACCCAGGAAACCAACAAGCCCATAGACCAGATCGGCCGTGAAGCCATGGACGAAATGATGCTCTATGACTGGCCCGGCAATGTTCGAGAACTGGAAAACGCCATAGAAAGGGCTGTGGTCGTTGGCAAGGGAAGGAGGATTGTTCCGCAGGACCTGCCCATATTTCGACCTGAATACAGGACACCGCCCGCTAACAAAAGCCTGCAGGATGTCGAACGTGCCCACCTGATGACCGTGCTTAACGATAACCGATGGAATATCTTGAAGAGCGCACGAATTCTCGGGATTGACCGGTCCACCCTGTACAAAAAAATCAAACGTTACAATATTCGCAAACCGTCTTGACGGAGCCCCTGAACTGTGACCATTGTGATCTCACCCATCGGTGACCTGGGCTTCGATGACACCTTCCTTGCCCGGGTCGGCGCAGAAATCCAGAACACCTTTGGCTTTCCCTGCCACGTTCTCTCGCTTCTGGAGGAGGAAGACCTCGTAGCGGACCCTTCGCGCGGCCAGGTGCATTCCACGCCCATTCTGGAAAGGCTGGCGGCGCTCCTGCCTAACCAGTGGACGAAGATTTTGGGTATCACGAGAATGGATCTTTTCATTCCTGTTCTGACCCATGTCTATGGAGAAGCCCAACTGGGAGGGAAAGCGTGCATCATTTCCACCTACAGGCTTGGTGAAGGACTCTACCCAAATACCAACCCGGAAACCTATCGGTGCCGCATCGTCAAAGAGGCCATCCACGAATTGGGCCACACCTTTAATCTCCGCCATTGCCCTGATCAAACCTGTATCATGCATTACTGCCGCACCATCAGGGACGTGGATCGGAAATTGAACCGGCTTTGCCGCTATTGCAAAATTCTTCTGGAAGATGAAATAAAGAGACAGCACAACAGGTAGTAGCACAGCTTCGCCTTAAACCGCTTATGCTTTCGCCGGCGAGGGTCAAGACGATGTCACGAAGCGGCGTAGGGCTGAAGGCACAAGGCGCAAGGAAATTTCAATTACTACTCGGAGCATTAAATTGTTTACATCGAGCGACATAAATACGGGGGTTGTGGGGCTTTTCTGAAGTGACTGGTGGGAGGCCGCCGTCCTTTTCGCAACTTATCTGTGGGGGAAGCCGCAGCCCTGAGCTTGTCGAAGGGAATGCGGAGG
>JARRRH010000472.1:0-3012 GCA_037380925.1 Deltaproteobacteria bacterium
CTTTGTCGGATACGGCCAAGAATCTCCGTACATCTTTGTGCGGGACTCTATTTAGGGTATTCGATTTTTAAGTTTTGTCAAGGTGTTTTTCCCGGCTGAAAAATAGGATTGATTGCAGCGGGCCGATCCTGTATAGGATAGGGCTCATTTCGAGCCGGTTTGACAGTCCTGGGAAATTCAACTATCTAAAGAACGGGCGTAAGGCTCAAGGCCTAAGGCTCACGGAAAAGGAAAAATCCAGCTGAAATTTCCTTACGCGTTCGGCTTAGATTTGCACCACGGGGGGCGCAGGATCTCTTCCATGAAGTGGAAAAATCGAATCTATTGCGGTGAGCTCAGCACTTCCCATGCCGGTCGGCATGTTTTGCTCATGGGATGGGTGGATGCCATTCGGGATCACGGAAACCTGCTTTTTATTCATCTCAGAGACGTGCGGGGAATTGTTCAGGTGGTCTTCAATCCCGAGATCAGCCCGGAAGGATATCGTAAGGCCGCTACGCTCAGAGAAGAGTGTGTGGTGGAGGTCACCGGGGAAGTCGCCCTAAGAGATGCGGGTACCGAGAATCCCCATCTCGAAACAGGGGATGTGGAGGTCTTGGCCCACCAATTCAATGTCCTTTCCAGATCAAAAATCCTGCCTTTCCAGATCTCGGAAAAAGCCATGGTCTTCGGTGAAGACATCAAAGCCGGCCCCGAGCGCGTGGACGAGGAATTGCGGCTCCAATACCGCTACCTTGACTTGCGCCGGCCCTCCATGCAGGAACTTCTTCTCAAACGGTGCGAGATCATGCGCTGCATCCGGGACTACCTCGGCCAGATGCATTTCATTGAGGTAGAAACCCCTTTTCTCACCAGGAGTACCCCTGAGGGGGCGAGGGATTATCTGGTCCCAAGCCGCGTCCACCAGGGCAAATTCTATTCTCTTCCCCAGTCGCCGCAACTGTTTAAGCAGCTTCTCATGATCAGCGGCATGGATCGGTACTATCAGATTGTGCGGTGCTTCAGGGACGAAGATTTACGACCAAACCGTCAACCTGAATTCACCCAGTTGGACCTGGAAGCCTCTTTCATCAATGAGGAATTCATTTACGAGGTTGTGGAAGAACTCGCGGCAAGGATGTTCGCTCTGGGAGGGATTGTTCTGCCTCGGCCGTTTCCCAGGATGACTTATGGCCAAGCCTTGGACGGTTATGGCACGGATCGGCCTGACCTTCGTTTCGGCATGTCCTTCGAAGATGTGACGGACATCCTTCAAAACACCCGGTACGGGGTGTTTCAAAAAGTCATGGCTCAGGGAGGACGGGTCAAAGGGTTTTGCGTCAGAGGAAAGGCCTCTGTGCTGAGCAAAAACATTCTTCAGAATGAGTACGCCATGAAAATCGCGCCTTCTTTCGGCGCCAAAGGAATGACCTGGATGAAGATGCTGGACGGCCGTCTGGAGTCCAATATCGTTCAGTTCTTCAGCACGAAGGAGCAAGAAGGCCTCAGAGAGCGTTTCAACGCCCGTGACGGCGATGTTCTCATCATGGTGGCGGACACATCTGTTGATCAAGCCAACAAGGTGCTGTCAAGTCTTCGGCTTCATCTGGCCGACAGGCTGGCCCTGATCTCTCCTGATCGTTACTGCCCCCTTTGGGTGACGGATTTTCCTCTCTTCGAACTCAAGGACGGGAGACTTACCTCTCAGCATCACCCCTTCACAATGCCCGACAGAACCGATTTTGACCCCAAAGACACCGAGGATCTCCTGAGCCTCCGCTCCAGGGCCTATGACCTGGTCATCAATGGAGAGGAGTTGGGTGGGGGGAGTATTCGTATCCATGACATGGAAACCCAGAGGAAGGTTTTCCTGGCCCTTGATTTGACCCAAGAAGCATTGGAGAACAAGTTCGGCTTCTTCCTCAAAGCCTTCGATTACGGTGTGCCGCCCCATGGCGGTCTGGCGCTCGGACTGGACAGGGTGGTGGCCATGATCCTGAAGGTGCCCTCGATCCGGGAAGTCATTGCTTTTCCGAAGAACCGGAGCGCTTTCTGTCCCCTGGCTCAGGCGCCGTCATCCGTTGAAAAAGCTCAGCTGGAGGAGCTCGGACTTTTAAAACCGTTGCCGGACATGCGTTTCCAAGCGCCGCCCCAAAAAACCGCGAAGGCGGAACGGCCGCCCGGCGAGCGGCCCCTATCCGAGCGTGTCTCCATAGGCTATGTGAAACACATTGCGAAGCTTGCCCGGTTGAAGCTGAGCGAGACTGAGGCAAACACCTATCAGAAGGACCTCAATAACATACTGGATTACGTGGAAACACTGAGACAAATAGATACTCATAACGTCCGCCCCATGAGCCACGTTTTGAAGCTCAGCAATGTTTGGCGGGAAGACAAACCCGTGAGTTCCAAACGAACCGACTCCATATTGTCCAATGCGCCTGTGAGAGAAGGCGACTATTTTAAAGTCCCAAAAATCATAGAAGGTTGAAGCATGGAGTTGTGCGATCACAGCGCGTCCGACCTGGCCGGCATGTTAAGGCGGAAAGAAACCACGTCTCGGGAGATTACCGAATCTGTGCTGAAACGGATTGATGAAAAAGAAGCAACAATCAATGCTTTTATCACCACAAGTCCTGAAATGGCTTTAAAGCAAGCCGACGAAGCGGACAGACGGTTCCGTCACGGCAAAAAGATCCCCTCTCTGAATGGGATACCCCTCGCCGTGAAGGACATTCTCTGCACCAAGGGCATCAAAACCACCTGCGGGTCGACCATCTTGAGCAACTACGTCCCGCCTTACAATGCCACGGCCGTAAAAAAGATCCTCAAAAGCGGCGCTGTCTTGATTGGGAAAACGAACATGGATGAGTTCGCCATGGGCTCCTCAAATGAGAACAGTGCTTACGGGCCCGCCCGCAACCCGCTTAATCCTCAATATGTGGCAGATGGAAAGCCAGTCGCCCTAGAAGACTTGGGGTCTGCGAACGGAACCGGCATCAACGGCAAGTTGCTTCCCAAGGGCCAGGCCGT
>JARRRH010000473.1:0-3012 GCA_037380925.1 Deltaproteobacteria bacterium
CCTCGACCTGGTAATCGGCTTTGCGCGCATCGTCACACATTTTTTTGTAAGTTTCCAGCGCCTTCAACTCTATGGCTCTGTCCATGCTCCTTTCCTCCTCGGTCAGAAAAAGCTAGCCCGCCGATTCCACGTCGCCTCGGCCTGTTAGGATTCCCCTGTTTATTCTCCATGTTCGGTGAATCCCGGTAAGTGCTCTTTTCACATAAAGGTCCAAGTCCACAGGATCTCCACTTAATGAAATGGGAAGCGAAGGCGTTTGGGAATTGTCGTAATCTTTGTGGAACTATAATATCTTCATTGAAAGGTCAACTCTTCCTCCGTCTGTCAAAAACCTGAGGGTCCTTGTCGCCTTCCCCTCAGCACCCTTCTTCCAGTTTCTCCTGCAGCGTCAGAAGGGGCACAAGCGCCGAGCCTAAAATAATGGCGACACCTGCCAGCGCAATGCCAAGGCCGAAGGTGAGGACCTGCCCAATATACCCCAGCAGGGTTGGCAGGATTCCCCCGCCTAGGATGAAGGATGTGGGGGCTGCCCATCCAGCTGCCAGGCTGCGCATACTGGGCTGCACAATGCGGGACAGGGCGGCAAATCCGGCCGGGAAATAACACACGATCAGTGCGGGCTGCAGAAAGACAATCACCTTGAGCAAGGTTCCCGACAGAACACCCAGAAATACGGTGGCGATCCCGGAGGTGAACAGAAACAAGGCGATGGCCCTCTTCTCGCCGATTCTGTCCGCGATCCACCCGGCCAGGAAGGTCATCACCAACCCCGTTACTTGTGAAACCCCCACCAGGGTATTCGCCGACTGTGCGTCCATACCTCGTTCCCCGACAAGATAGAGGGGCAGCATGGTGTAAACCCCTACCTGCCCGCCCATTGCTAAGGCAAACAAGATCACCATGATCCAGAAGGCTTTGTGGGCCACGACGACCTTGAGGAGCGATGGCGTGGGGGCCTCCCCCGGGAAATCCCCGAACCTGCCGTAGCGGATGAAGGCGATGCCTACGGCGATAGAACATACTCCAAGAAAGGCCAAAGGCACTTCCCATGAAAACCGGCTCAGGAAGGCAACCGCGAGCAGCGGCCCGAGGACCAGGCTTGAGGGGGGCCCCATCTGCTGCACCGCCAGGGCCTTGCCCCAATCCTGCCTGCTTACCAGAGCCGTGATGGTGGCCACGTTGGACGGCAGGTTCAAGCCTGCGGCCATACCCAGGATGAGCATGGTGGCCCGGATCGCCCAGAAGGTGCCTACCAGCGCACACCCAAGAAGCGCAATGCCCAGCGCAAAAATTGCGAGGATGAAGGTTCCCCTGTGTTTCAACCTGGATGAGACGTACCCGGAGCACACGGCCGCAAGGAAGTAGCCGACAGACCCGATCAGGAAGACCGAGCCGGCCTGGCTGGGGGTGATGCCCAGATCCCGGCTTATGAAGGGCATCAGGGGTGCAAAAATGAAGCGGCCGACAAAGGTCAAGAAAAAAAGAAGAGTAAGGAAAAGAACCTTGCCGAACACGGCCCGGAAAGGCTCAGGCATGGGGCATGCTTTTTCAATCATATATTCTCCCTTTCAAGGGGAGAGTGCTCATGGGGACGTTCATGACACATTGATATTGGGTCTGTTTTTTGGGTTCCGCAAGTCAAGAATTCACTTCCCTAATCCTGCTTTCCTCTTCTCCAACTCCGGCACACCTAAAGAGTGGAATGCCACCATTTCACAAATGCCTTCCACCGCTCACTCTTTATCACATTATAGCTTCATCTCTCCTACTGCAACGGAATATCCAGTTCTTTGCTGATCAACAGAGATAATTTTAGAAACGAATCTCTAGTAGCACTGAGCCAGTCTGATAAAACCATTTTATTTTGAGTCAGAGGTTCATGAATTTTAATCGTATCATCTGATGGTATCATTCCGAGAAGCCTGGATAACTCTGCAATCTGTGTGATAATTTTTGTTTTCCGGCCTTCAAAGCTTTCTTGGCGCTTGCTCATTTCACATTTACCTCCTTTTGGTTCATCCGGCAAAAGAGCACGTATTTTTTCAAAAACTCTTTCATCCGTGGTTTCCGGAAGACGACCCCAAAGGGTTTTCTTCAATCCGTCGGCATAAGATGTCGCGTCTAACGCGCGGGCTTTAGATCGTCGCGTTCAGGCTCTTGTCGGCCAGAGGCCAGAAACCCTTTGTGAAACACAACGGTGCCCTGCGGAACATGTTGCTTCAACGGCAATGCAAGAAATACTTCTTGCGGCACCCCTTCGTGCACGAAACCCGCAAAATTTCGGAATCCAAAACGCTTGTAGTTTTAGGATCTCCCACCAAGCAGCACCCCTCAGCACTCAACTCTTTCAGGATCGATAGACCTTCCCGTATCAGCGCCTTGCCAATGCCCTGCCTCTGGTATTGCGGCAGCACAGACACGGGGCCGAGTCCATACCAGTAGGGACTACCGTCCGAAATAGTCACGGGCGAGAAGGCGACATGCCCCACTACTCGTCCATCAAGTTCCGCCACGAGCGAGACTGTCAGAGCATTGGCAGCGCGGAGGGCCCCAATGATGTACTGCTCCGTATGATTGCTTATGGGTAAGGTCTTGAATGCGGCGATAGTGACATCAGCTATTGCTTCGATGTCCGCCACCCTTTCGCGCCTGACGATCAGATTGTGTTTCATATTCTGCGTTCCTTTTTCTTGGGCCGATGCCGCAGGGACGGAGCGCACCTAAGTTCCCGTCCGAGCCCCACCTTGATCCGCTCCCGTTTCTGTCTCTTAATATTCAATGTTTATCATTCCAAAAGGAAGCCTTTTTTGCCTTAGACCCTCATTTTCCTACTCAAAATGATCTTCTGAGGTATCGCTGCTCTCTCAAATCAATGGCTGAGTTTTTCTTAAGGGGCTCATTTTCATGCCAAAAATGACCATATTCAGGACCTCGATCTTCCCGGCTCCCCCTAGAATTTCCCATTAAGAAGCCACCCCTTCGCCTTGAAGGACGCTTCTTATACATTTCGCT
>JARRRH010000474.1:0-3009 GCA_037380925.1 Deltaproteobacteria bacterium
GGGAGAGAGCGGCGGCCGCAATTTAAAAAGTTACAACGGGAAGGATGCTTTGGAAGGCGAATCGCCCATTGATGTTGGACGGGCAAAGGAATTCACCCTCCATGGTCTAGCCGATAACAAGAAATATGATTTCGTCGTAACCGCTTACAATGATGAGGGGTTGGAGAGTTCCGGTTCTCGTGAGGTTCAAGTTCTGGGTCCAGGAGACATCCCCAACCCCTACAAGAAGGACTACAACAAGGGCTGGAGAATAACAGCCGGGGATCTCCAAGGTTTCACCGTCTACTACCATGACAGCGCTGGAGTAGTCCCCACGTTGGGACCAACAGCGGCTGTCCCGGGTCTCCGGCGGAGTATACGAGATGTCAAAGGAGTGGGTGTTCCGCTCAATCTCGAGCCCTCCGGAACTCAGTTTTTCCCGCCCGTCTTGATCCACATTCCGTGCCCGGGGTATTACGATGTCAGCGGACTCGATCTTTACTACTACGACGACGCCCGAGAGCAGTGGTTCCTGGCGCATGATGCTGATGACGGTCCCGGTGTTGTTCAACCGGAGGCCATAGATTGGCTTGTGCCCGGTTCGCGTGTGAACAACAACACTGGGAACCCATCCACAATCGAGATCAAGGTTTACCACTTTTCCGGTGTGCAGGCCGCTGTGGCTGTTGATTCCGAGGTTGTGAGCAGCAGTGGCGGGAGTGGTGTCGAAGGGGGAGGAGGGGGCTGCTTCATTTCCGCAATAGGGGAAAGAAGACAGTAGACAGAAGACAGGAGACAGAAGCGGGAAAGTGCGAAACGCGGAATGTTGGAATAGTGGAATGTTGGAAGAAAGGGCAAAGAGGGAATACAGAAGTCAGAATGGAAAACCAGAGGTCGGAAGTCAGAGATCAGAGCATCAGCAAAAGCAAGAATACAGAATACCCCAAGTGAAATGGTACTGGCGCCCCCGGTTGAATAGCCAGAATTTCGCACACTTGTTTGCCGGAAAGGGTTCTGAGCCTAGCCAACGCCTACCTCAACTTGGGTCACGAAAACCTCACCATGCAATCGTTGCTCAATCTCCTGAGCAGAAGCTGTCTCGAAAAAGAGCTCTAAGGCCTCCCGCAAATTGTCGCGAGCCTCCTCGACTGATTCGCCTTGACTGGCGATATCGAGTTCCGGACACAAAGACACAAATCCGGTCCCCTCTCGTTCAATAATTGCGGTCAGTTTCATAGGACACCGCCTGGCAATCATAAATTGGATTATAGGTAAGCCCTCTGGGACCGTCAAGATAGATAAATCAGACAGGCAAATTATGCTTGACAGCAGGAGGCTGAGGATCTGGAAACGGCAATGCCCCTAATTCATTAATGGAAAACGGTCGGGGTGTGTATGAATATATGAACAAGTGACTAGAAGGCGTAAGGCGCAACACTGTTAAGAAGGGCTCTTTGAAATAGAATCAGTGGAGCCAGTCCTCGACAGTAAGATTCGGGATCCGAGAGAAGTGTCTGGTGTTTGCAGTGACGACCACAAGACCATTACTCAGAGCAATGGAAGCGATCATAACGTCCACTACGCCGATAGGTTGCCCTGTGGAGTAAAGGTGGGAAACAAGCACGGCTGCCTTGAGGGCCTCCTTGTAAGAGAAGTCCATTACGGTCAGTTTCGACAGGATGCGTTTCTGGATCTTTTTCCAGAGAGCGTCGCTGTTTGGAACCCTCAATGCCCCGTACCTGAGTTCCATCACGCACACGGCGGCGGTGCAAAGGGAGGAGGAGGGACAGATCTGCAATCTTTCGAGAAGATTCGGGCTGGGCTGTCTTTTCATCAGCTCACTGATCATATTCGTGTCGAGTAGAAACATGGCTTACTCCTGGCGTGGTTCGAAGACCCTTGGGGAATGTTTTTCGCGGTCTGAGATAATTTGGTCTATAATTCCAAAGAAGGGATCGCCCGGCTCCAGCCATCCTTCGAGCTTTCCCAAGTGCTCCTCCAAGACGGGTTCAGTGGCAGGAACTAAAATTGCCATGGGTTTCCCTCTTTTCGAAATCGTTATCCGCTCGCCACGGTAAGCAACCCTTCCCAACAGGTCTGACAGATGCTTTTTGGCCTCAGCCACGCTCACTTCTTTATGGCTCATCTTGACCCTCCATTATGGTCATTTTGATCATAATATGCCAGGTGCTTTTTTTCTTGTCAATGGATTTCAGGGATAGGCGCCAGAAGTCAAGCGATGAAAAGCAATCACGAAGGCACCCTTCGACAACGCTCAGGGCTGGCGAAAGCAAGAAAACACCCCGGTTGAATACGAAGAGATTCAACAGGGCAAGCGAAAAAGATTTATCTCTCGCCCGTCCCGCAAGGCGGGACTAGAGCCGCTGAGGTCCCAGAGAAAAGCGCAACCACGAAAACACGAAACGTAGAAAACAAGAAAAAGAAAATTTGACCGCAGATTTACGCAGACCCACGCAGACGAAAACGGTCTTGCTTTGGCTTAACCGTTTCAGCGATCACTCAAGTTTATCAGAGGGGGAAACCCCGGCAAGACAAAAAGCGAGCCTTTTGTATTCCCGGATGTTCCCGCTCTGACGTTCAATCCCAATTATTGGGCTTGAACCCCACTTCGTGGGTACCTTGAGCTATCCGCGACTTCGCTGAGGCTCTAAAGACTTTAGTAACCCTGAAGGAAAAGGAGGCTGCGTTGCAGATCTTAGCTTCAGATAGGTGGAATAAGCTGGCTCTACTCATGCGAAGTCCAACCTTAGAATCGCGGGGAAAGCGATGGTCAGGTGAAGCTATTTAACAGGGGGAACAGTAAGCCCGCAGGGAAAACCAGAATAGGGAATATATACAGCAGGTTAATGTGAAAATCATTTCCTAATAGTGGAAAGGATTTTCTCACAGTTGTGCACTTTTTTGCCACCCGTTTTGAAAGGGCCTTGTGCTTTTGCGTAACCACCTGAAACTGCTAGGATTATTTGCTTTATCTTTGGGCTTTTTTGGCATGGAAATTGCCATAAATAC
>JARRRH010000475.1:0-3711 GCA_037380925.1 Deltaproteobacteria bacterium
TGCCGTGGGCACAGCAGAAATGGAGGATGTTTAAGGTCTCGGACTCAATGGTGAGGGGGCTTATGGGATTGGTGATGACCGAAAAGAAAGGTCTTTCTCTCAGCTCCTCTTCATTTCCGGCAATGAGCCTTGCGAGATCCCAGACCTGCCTTAGACCGGCAAGATTGTCGCATCCTCCCATTACGTGCTTGGAGGTCTGACTGAAGGCATGATAGAAATCATTCAGATGGTAGTTTTCGCTCTCCAGGTCATGGGCCTGACAGGCAATAATATAAAAATTGATGTACTTCAGCTGATCCACCAGCGCGGCGGTGTTTGCCACATCTTTGAGAGTCGTGAGACGGTAGCTTCCGGAGTTGACGTCAAGGGCGCGAAAGACCCTGCCCCCATTTGTGAAGTAGCCCCGATCTTCTCCCAGGTGGATGTCATTTTGACCGTCTCTTGAGTAGAGTGTAAATCGGCTGGGTGCTTCAGCCAAGAGCTTGTCCAGCAACCCCCCGGGAAACCTCACTCGCTTGCCCTCATGATCGACCTTTGCACCTGCCCTGCGGATGAGGTCCAGGAAAAATTAATCGTGAATTTCCACGCCCACATGCTCCAATATGCGGCGCGCAGTTCGATAGATCTTATCGATATCAGCGGGGTTAAGCGGCCGGTAAAATGGCAGACTGGTTCCCCTGTTGAATTTCATTCAGTGTCGTTACCTCCTCAGCAATCTTTCTATTTCCTGCACAACTCCGGCCGGTTTGGGCTCCACTCGGTGGTCGCCAAGGATTCTCTTGGCCTCCCTATTAAAGTGTGATCGTCCGCTAAAAAGAGGGAGCCGGGTCCGCCGCCTGCGACCCTTTCAATTGCGTCCAGCGCGAGAGTCTTTTCACTGACCGGAATCCCCTCCACAAAGGAGCGACTCATGGCCACCAGTTCGTTGGCCATTGTGATCATCTCGAGAGAGGACGTGCTGCCGTATTCCAGGAAGCCGACATCGTGAATCAGATTGGAACGGGAGAGCATCGCCGTGATGATCGAAAACATGGACTCGGCTCCGGCCTGGGCATCCATGACCTTGGAATCCGAAGCCCCGGCGAAGGCCCAAATCGGCAGGCCGTAAATCTCATCTCGCATGTCGGCAAGAGCCGCCTGGGTAAGGCTCCATTCGGGGCAGCCATAGGATACTATCGTTGACTTCATGTCCAGCACGCTGACATTGGGGCCAAACAAAAAAGGCGAACCCTTTCCGAACAGCTGATGGACGACCAACCCCACCAAGTTTTCAGCAATGCCCAGCGCCATCGATCCGGCAAGAGTGACGGGAGATCCGCCGCCGGCGTTGGAACCGGAGGGCAGGCAAATGGGGATCTTTTTCTCGGCGCAGAAGACCAGCCTTTCCATCACATTTTCCGGAAAGTGAAGAGGGCTGATGGCCTCCGAGTAGTTGAGCAGAAACGGCTTCTCCTGCAGCGCCTCCTCTCCGCCTGCCACAAGACAGGCGGCTTCGTATATTTTTGCGATGTCTTTGCCGCTGTCGGCGATAAAAACGATCGGTTTGTTGGTGTTTTTGACCATTTCCGCAAAGACATGGAGATAGATGTCTTCGATGACGGGGACGTCAACGGGATTAGCCATGGACATGCAAAAGGAGATGTTTTCGAGTCCGTCCACCAACCTTGCGTAATTGGCCACATCGCTTAGAAGACTGCGCCGTCGCTCTCCGGTTTCCGGGTCCAGCGTGAAAGTCGCGTCGGAGCCCGTGCCGTAAAAGAAATTGTCGTTGGTCAACGGCATGGTTTTATTGCCGTTTTGATCATACAGGGCAATTTGGCGCGGCGCAGAGAGCAGAGCGTCCTCGACCAGATAAGCCGGGATCTTAACCCTGTCCCCGGCAGAGACCTTGCATCCTGCTCCTGCTAGAGTTTCCAGAACCCCCGGATGCTCCATCCTGAACCCCGTTTTTTCCAGGATTTCCAGGGCGGCGGTGTGGATTGCCAGCGCCTGACCGCGATTCATGACTTTCATGCGAGGTCGAAAGGTCGGAATTTCCATCCGTTTCATTCATAGACTCCTTTTCATCGCTGCGGTTATAGGAGGCCCATTAGTTTTTTGGTCTGGATTACAGCAGAGCCCGCATCGGCCCCATAGGCATCCGCTTTGATTTCCCGCGCGAACTCATCCGTAACCGGAGCCCCACCGACTATGACCTTCACTTTGTCCCTTACCCCGGCCTCCTTTAGGGCATCGATCGTTTGGCGCATGGCCGGCATGGTGGTCGACAACAGGGCCGACATACCCATGATGTCGGCCGCGGTTTCCCTCACCTTTTGTACGAACGCGTCGGGAGCGACATCTACCCCAAGGTCCACAATCGTGAATCCCGCCCCTTCCAGCATCATGGAGACGAGGTTCTTGCCGAGGTCGTGCAGGTCTCCCTTCACGGTTCCGATGACCACCGTGCCCTTTGCTGTTACGTTGCCTTCTTTGAAGTGCGGCTGAACAAGTTTCATGCATTCTTGCATGGTCTTGGCGGAACGCAACATCTGGGGAACGAAAATCTGCCCTTTGAAAAACCTCTCTCCCACCTCATCCATGGCACGTATGAGCCCATCGTCGATGATTGACTGGATATTCTCTCCAGCATCGAGAGCTTTCTGAGCCTCGGCGACTGCTGTCTTGATGTCTCCCTTGATAACGCTTTCATTCAATACCTTGAACTCGGTCATTGCTCTCCCCTTTCATGCTGCAGTGCTGGCAGAAAGAATCAGCGATTACCGCCCGGTAATGCGCCCTTCCTGGTAGGCATCAATATATTTTTGGCAATATTCATCCTGTCCGAGACGCATATCCGTTGCCAGAAGGTCTGCCATCAACTGCTTGTCAGTCGGATCAAGAATGGCTGCCGATAGCCCATGAGCCATGCATAACACTAAGAAATTTCGATTGATGAGGCGCCGCTCCGGCAGCCCAAAAGAGATATTGGATAAGCCGCAGATCGTATTCACTCCAGGGAACTCCTGCGTGATCTTCCGGATGGCACCGAGGGCCGCCTTCCCCATTTGAATATCTACTGAAACAGGGTGAATGAGAGGGTCCACATAAATTCTATCCAGCGGGACCCCCTGGTCGCTGAGCTCGCCGATGAGCTGTGAACCAACCTCAACTCTCTCTTGAATAGTGTTGGGCATTGACGTTTGTGCCATGCAGAGGGCGACGACGTGGCAGGGCCGAGCAGCCACAACAGGCAGCAGGGCGCGGAGTCGCTCGGTTTCCAGAGAAATGGAGTTGATCATCGGGTCTCCTCTATGAACTTTCACGGCTTCGGACAGGGCGGCGGGGTTGGGACTGTCAAGGCAGAGGGGGATGTCCACGGCGTTTTGAACCGTTTGAACCAGCCAGCAGAGGAACTCTGTTTCTCGATCGAGAAAAGTTCCGGCATTGACATCGATGAAGTGCGCACCCGCTGAGACCTGCTCTCGCGCAACTTTGCGGATGTACTCGACGTCGCGCTGCTCAACGGCGGCGGCTATGCTTTTGCGGCTGGTGTTGATCTTTTCTCCCACGATAATCATTGATTGACCCTTTCAGTTAAAAAAATATCACAAACCCGCCAGATGTGTCCAGACCAAGCGGGGCGCCACACGCAGCCCGCAGCTCGAGGATGCTTTAGATCGTCATTTCCGTGAAACTTGTCCGGTGCAACTTCATTTCTGTTTTTCCGGA
>JARRRH010000476.1:0-3006 GCA_037380925.1 Deltaproteobacteria bacterium
TATTCCCTTCTCGCGTAGGCTCAACTTTTTCCCCATGGATAGTCTCCTTAATGTCTCCTAAACTTGGCGATGATTTGGACCGATCACCTTTTGTGACATTGCCGCTGCATTTGCCTGTGCTCTTCCCTCACAGCGTCCACAATCGTGCCGGGCACGATCGGGATTGTGGCACAAGTCACATGGGAGACGGTATCTTTTTGGTAATGTCTCGGGTCTTCTTTGTCCCTCTGAAATCCCGGTATTCCTCCTTAATGATCACTTCTTTATCCGTGATCTTATCCACAACGCCGCCGTTCGTCCCAATGGCCGTGCCACGCATCACCACATGACCTAAACCTTTTGAGTCACGGACCATGGCATAATTGCCCTTGGGACCGCTAATGATGGCAATCAATTCCAGTTGGGAAAGGTCTAAGGTTTCGAGATAGGTCTTCGGCTTGGCCTTTTTCTTCTCTTCAACCTCTTCCTGGATCGCAATGAAAGATTTAAAAGGATCCGTCTTTCCGGAAGGGTTGTAGTAATACGGTTCCCCGCTCTTCTTCCCTTCTTTATCGGGTGTCTGCATTGCGCCCGTTCCCATCGTGTCCTTTTCTTGCTCGGGGATCCTTGCAGGCTTATAGACCGTGCCTTGAGCGCAGAAAGCTACATCAAGGTGGATAAAGGCCAAGATCAGCAAGAGGAAAAGGCTACCTTTTTTTGCGCTGCTTTTTGCCCTTCTCAGGAACATTGCTATCACCTTTAAATCTATAGGTTACCGCATCACAGGTGGTGGTCAATACGGTGGAACGCTCACTCGCCGGGGTCATGGACACATTCAGGATATTGATTATCCTTTCCATGCGTCCCACCCGATCAAAAAAGACGGCCACATCATGATAGGTGCCGCTCACTTCAATGGCCACAGGGATTTCCATATAGAAATCCCTTTCCCTCTCCCTCTGAGGGCTGAAGAGGCGAAACTCCAGTTGGGAATCGGTTCCCAGTTGGGTAATGCTCTTCAAAAGGGTTGGAATCTCCTTGGTGTTCGGCAGAAGCTTCAGGGCCTCCTGAAACTGGGCGTCCACTTCAGCATATTCCATTTCAAATTTTTTGAGTGCGCGAGCCCTTACGATGGCTCGATTGAGCTTGGTCTGAAGCTGGGAAATTCTTTGATTCACTTTTTGGATTTCATCGGTTTTCGGCAGATAGAAAAACCAAATGAAAACGCCCACCAGGATGACGAGGGTCCCCGCGAAGATCGCAATCCTGGCAGGCATCTTTATTTTTTCAACTTTTTCTAATAATTCTCCGGCTGTGGCCATTTTCTGTCTTCTGCCTTTCTTGATAAAATCGTTACCCGACTTTATCTGGCGAACTCGAATTAAAAACAGGGCTTTTTTTCATCACCTAGCTGCCGTTTTTATACGCATACGTCTTGCAATCCAGGACGAAATCAGACACCCTCAGTTTATACGTTGGCAGGTACCTTAATCTTGCGCTCTGGAGCTCCACTGTCCCGATATAGTCCGACTTTTCCAGGTTCGTCATGAAAAGAGCCACTGTCTCGTTGTCCATGGCTGTTCCCGTCAGTTTCAGGCTGCCTCCGGATTCCTTCAAAGAAGTGAGCCAAAGTTTCTCTTTGGGCACGGCCATGGCAATCTCGTCCAGAAGATGGACAGGCCCTGTCTTGCTCTTTTCAAGTTCCTTGATGACCGCGAGCTTTGCTCTGATTTCCTTGATCTTTTTCTCGAGATCGTTGATCTTGCGAATCGTGGCCTCATAGGTTTTGAGCTCGCTCTGGAGTCTCACCTCCTCATTTTTGAGGCGATTCAGCTTGCTGTTCAGTTGTACGGCATAATAGGCCAGCACCAGCACCACGAAGACTGTGCTCAGAAGGTAGATGGTGACCTGCCGCCGGATATTCTCCTTTTTTCGTGCCGCCCTGAAGGGTAATAGATTGATTCTAATCATTTATCACCAATACTCCTCAATGCCAGGCCCACGGCCACAGCAGCCTGTGGAGCCATATAGCCCAGATATTTGGGATCAAATATCTTCTCATTGATTTGCAGGTTGGCAAAAGGATTCAGTTCCTCTACGTGAATATCGGTCTCCAGTTCCAAGTACTTCTGAAAGCCGGGAATCCTGCACGAGCCGCCACTCACAAAAATCTTCTCAATAGTCTCATCAGGGTAAGTTGTGGCCAAAAAGTCAAGCGCCCGTTTGATCTCGTTCACCCATCCTGAGACAACGGAGGTAAAGATCTCTTCAAGGTCCTCCCTCTCCTTGCTCTCCACTTTGGTGCCCCCCAGCTTAATTCTCTCGGCCTCATCATAAGGCACATCCAGTTTGGACATGATGGCTTCGTTGATTTGATAACCCCCGTATGAGGAATCCCTTGTGAAGATGGACACACCGCCCTTGATGGCATTGATTCCGAGTTCCTCGGCCCCCACGTTCACAAGGGCAAAGCAGCCTGAAGGCTCCTCTTGGCAGATCTCAAACGCATTCTGCAAGGCAAAGGCATCCACATCAAGAATCGCCGGGCTGAGCCCTGTCAGATGGAGAAGGCTGACGTAGTCTTCCACAATGTCCTTCTTGGCAGCAACCAGCATGACATCCATGAACCCCTTGCCTTCTTTTTCACTGTCTCTCTCTTCGACTTCTCCCAGATCCGTAAGAATTTCATAGTCGAGGTTCACGTCATTGATGTCAAAGGGAATGTACTGCTCGGCCTCGTCCTGGATGGAACCCTCCAGCTCCGCTTCTTTCCTTTTTTCAATGGTGATTTTCTTAACAATGACCGAGTATCCCGAGATGGAGGTGACAACACTCTTGTTTTTCACTTTGAGATTTTTGTAGAGGTTCTTGATAGCCGTTGCGACGATTTCCATCTCCTTGATGGACCCTTCCACGATGGCGTCGTGCGGCAGACCGATGATACCGAAATTCTTGAGGATCAATCCTTTTTTGGTGTTGTCGATCTCAACCAGCTTGATGGTGTGGGAACCGATGTCCAGTCCGACT
>JARRRH010000477.1:0-2997 GCA_037380925.1 Deltaproteobacteria bacterium
GTTTCCGACCTTTTGCTTTAAAGCCCAAGAGCATTTTCACATTCTCTATAAAGGAATCTTTTGAAAAAGGGTCTTTTGGCCGCCGAAAAATGCGTTATAGGCTTATATCAGGGGCGTGACTCAGCACCATTGGTCACGATATCATATACTTGCCGTGGCCCGACTCTAGCAATCGCCTTCTATTTCGGCAATTCAAAAGATCCTATTACCCTATAGACAGCCCTCCACGTCCCTTCTACCAGTGGATTGCGTGGCGTAATAGTACTGACATCTGCCTCACCGGTGATACCCTCCCATTTGCCTGTGCCATAAAAAAGCTTCCATTTCCAAGTGGGTTTCTCAACAGGACCAAAAGCTGTCGTCTCCGTGAAAATGAAGTCATCATCGAGATCAGCTAGCTTAAAATAGCCGCGCCCATCTACTTGACCACCCATAATGCGTGACACACCCAAGAAATTAGAAATAAAGTTGTCGAAAACCTTGTTCTCATGGTTGCTCATGATGATGCCCTTAAAATCAACGCTTACAATTACTAATTCCTTAGTCCTTGTTAACACAGTGGCCGGGCCGGTAACCCATGATGTGATGTCGAATGGCGTACTGATATTCATTTTCCCCTCCTTTTTTGTTGCCTAATGTCGGCCGATGTGGGTAACGGGGTCAGCCCTTGACACTTGACAATTTTTTGAGAAGGGCTTCCACCTCTCTTCCTTTGCCTGAATCCTTCCCGCACTTCTCGCGGAAACGCTCCTCCATATTCAATCCGAAGTGGTCGTGCCATATGAAGCCGCACCTTCAAAAAGGTTCACAAGCTCATTTGTCAAAGGTCAACGGGCTGTTGCCCAAATAGCTCATGGAATTACAATTGCCCAAAATAACTGAACATTATCTATTTGATATTAATTTGTTACACTTTACATTATTTATTGACAATATATATTATCTATTATAAACTCCTGGCAACAACTTCTCCAGGAGTTATTGCCATGATGGGTCACCAGCCTTCTTATCAAAACAAGCTCTTCGTGACGGCCTTCAATCTGGAAAAGCGCATCCGCAACGATCATGTCTTGAGAAAGATCTCAGAGAAGATTGATTTGGATTTCATATACGCGGAGGTGAAAGATAGCTATGGTGTCAATGGCAACGTCTCTGTTCCCCCGCCTGTCATCCTCAAGATGATGCTTCTTCTGGTTCTATATAATGTCAGGTCTGAACGGGAGTTGATAAGCACGATTCCCGAGCGTTTGGATTGGTTGTGGTTTCTCGGTTACGACCTAGATGATGAAATTCCCAACCACAGTGTACTAAGTAAAGCAAGAGCCCGATGGGGCGTTAAAGCCTTCAAAAGCTTCTTTGAGCGCATCGTTTGGCAATGTGTACAAGCCGGATTGGTTGACGGCAAGAAGCTCTTTGTTGACGCAAGTCTGATCGATGCAGACGCTTCCAATAACTCCGTAGTGGATACCAAACGTCTAAAAAGGTATTTGAACAAAGGGTACAGACGTCTTGAGAAACGTCTGGATGATTTGCAGGTTGAGAAGACTACACCGGCCAATGCCCGCTTCATATCAACGACCGATCCTGACGCTTCTGTGACCCGTCATAGCGGGGGCAAATCAAAGTTGCGTTACAAGACCCATCGTGGTGTTGATGCAAAGAATGAGATCATCACAGCTACCGAAATCACTCCCGGATCTATAGATGATGGGGATGTGCTTGAACGCATGATTGACAGCCATGAACACAACACCCAAAACAAAGTTGACACGGTGGTAGCAGACAGCAAATACGGAAAAGTCGACAACTTTCTCCGATGCTATGATTTACAGATAAAGCCTCACATTCCTTCAATCGAAGAAACCCATAGAGGCTCAGGGCGTCGAAAGGGGATCTTTCCGAAAGAAGCCTTCACCTATGATCCAGATACGGATACCTTCCTCTGTCCTGCTGGTCAGTTGCTGAGAAAGAGGATGTATCACAAGAAGCGTAAACACTATGAGTATAAAGCCTCTACTGAAATCTGTGCTCAATGTCCCCTTAGGGAAAAGTGCACTCGATCCAAAAACGGTCGAACACTTAAGAGGCATGTGCGACAAGATGAGTTGGAGATCATGCTTAAAGAAGCCAAGAGTGCACAGGCTAGGAAAGATATCAAAGACCGCCAACACATCTGCGAGCGTTCATTTGCGCAATCCAAGAGATATGGATACAAGAGAGCGCGGTGGCGTAGACTATGGAGAATGCAAATACAGGACTTCCTCATCGCCGCCATTCAAAACATCACTGTGCTGATCCGTCAGAAAGAAGGCGAAATGTCAAAGATCAATGCCCAAGTACAGGCAATTGTAAGGGCTGAAACACTCCAGTTGGCGTGCTACACCCTTATGAGGCGCATATTGGTCAGGCTACTGAGACCACTGAATATGGCCTTTAGCCTTTCATAGTCCGGCGTTGATGTGAAAACCTCCAATGTGCGAAAACAAAACCGTTACGAAAAGGCTTTGGGCAACAGCCCGTTGACATTTGACAAATGAGCATGTGAACCTTTTTGAAGGTGCGGCTTTATATGGCACGACCACTTCGGATTGAATGATGGAGTGGAAAACCCGTTTGCTGAAGTTTACGCCGGATCAATCTTAGGGAAGAAATCCTTCATACGTGAAGCCGTCGAAAAGTTTGCGGCCCCGGGTCGGACCAAGTGAAGTGCTTGTATTTAGGCCGAAAGGACTTTAGAATGAGTCAGTTTTTGGTTTTAGAATAATATTTCTGACCCCCAAAACCCTATTCTAAGGGTGGCTTTATATGCCAGGGGCGAACAGGCATTGTATACCTGGGTATGTGTGGCACATTACCCACCGGTGCCACAAGAAGGAATTCCTGCTAAAATCTGCCAGAGACCGGCGCCGCCGACCGTGCCCGTCCAACCGCGGAGAAGGTTCTAGCTGAGGTCATGAAGAGGCTAGAGTTTGGATAGACTCGCCTATTGCGGCGGTG
>JARRRH010000478.1:0-2994 GCA_037380925.1 Deltaproteobacteria bacterium
CCGGCAGGGGGTACAGATTAGGGGGCAGGAAATGTCTTGTCAATCCATTTCATATAGGTTCATATAGGACTATACACAGCTGGTTTCGTATCCTTTTAGATCCTTGGAATGAGGCGGGAGCCTTTTCAACACGGAGAGCGGCCGCAATCCTGTCCCCCTCCGTGGGGGCGGGCGGCCAGGTTCTTAGGCGCCTCAATAGATAACCCGAAAAGGCCCTGCCCCGGCGAGGGACGCGGCTCCTTTTACGATGGCGCAAACGAGCTTTTTGAGGGGTAATCGTGAAGGTAATGGTCATGGATGGTCAGGGAGGGGGGATCGGCGCAGCCATCATAAAAGGAGTCCGGGATTCCGCAGGCCACGACCTGGAAGTATTCGCCCTCGGAACCAACTCCATCGCGACTTCGAGGATGATGAAAGCCGGCGCCAACAAAGGCGCAACGGGCGAGAATGCTATTGTCAGGACGAGCCGGACTGTCGAGGTCATCACTGGTCCCCTGGCCATTGTCATGGCCGATGCCATGATGGGGGAAGTGACGCCGGCCATGGCATCGGCAGTGAGCGCATCGAGTGCAAGAAAACTTCTGATCCCGCTCACCCAGGAGATGGTGCGGGTCGTTGGCTTGACGGGAGAGCCCCTTCCCCACCTCGTGGACCAGGTGGTACAGATCATTCGGGAGATGTTCAATCATGTGTGAGTCGTCTGCCTATCTTTTGGAGGATGGCGAGGAGACATTGCTCCTCGAAAGCGTGGATTTGCTCGAGAGCCTGGACGGACAAGTCTACATCCAGAGTATGTTTGGAGAGAAAAGGAGGCTCAGGGCAAGAGTGAAAACGCTCTCCCTGATCGATCACAAGATTATCCTCGAGCCTGTCTGAGCCCGCAAGGATGTTCTCTTCACCCTGTGGAGGGGAAAGGAAAGTCGTTTCAGGGCATCGAAATGGAGTCCCGAAACGGTGCCTTAAGAAGTCGGCATCAATTGAAAAGGGAGGAGGCGAACGATATGCTTGAAGAGATGGTAAAGCGGATCCAGTGGCTCGGACATGACGGTTTCCGCATCGAATCCGATCAGACCATTTATCTTGATCCCTACGGGATTTCCGGAGGCCCGCAGGCCGATATTATCCTCATCTCTCATGATCACTTTGACCACTGTTCTCCTGAGGATGTGGCCAAGATACAGGGTGAGGAGACGGTCATCGTGACCGACAAGGACTCCGCGAAAAAACTCTCGGGGGACGTGAGGGTCGTCAAACCGGGGGATTCGCTCTCATTGTCCGGCGTCAAAATAGAGGCCGTCCCCGCCTACAACACGGATAAGGATTTTCATCCCAGGAAAAACAACTGGCTCGGCTTTATCGTAGAGATCGAGGGCGTGAAAATATACCACGCCGGCGATACGGATTCCATTCCGGAGATGAAGGGATTCAAGGTGGATGTGGCACTCCTCCCTGTTTCCGGCACCTACGTGATGCGGGCGGATCAAGCAGCTGAGGCGGCCCTGGCGATCAACCCCCGGGTGGCTATCCCCATGCACTACGGCGCCATCGTCGGGACCGAAGACGACGCCCTGGCGTTCAAAAAGGGGCTCGAAGGGAAGATTGATGTGAGGATCCTGAAAAAGGTCTCAGACTGACCGCGGCGTGACGTCGGACCTCTCACCTTTGGCGTCTCGGACTGCCGGCGGTGTCATGGAGCGGAGCGCCATGAGGCCTGAAGGGAAAGCTGCGAGGCAGTTCGAGGCGGGTCGGAAGACCGAGGTAAAATGCCCCTTCCTCCAACCTCCCCCTTTTGAGGCACCCCCGGCCATAGATCCGGCACTTGACCGCAAGCTCCTCCAGGACCGACTGACATTGCCCTTCGTTCAGCAGGCCGCTCCGCAACAGCTTGACGAGGGCCTTGATCCTGAATCGATCCATTCCCCGGTATCGCAGGGAGAGTTGATCCTCTCTGCCTCCTTCTTTGACCACAAGGCATTCTCTCAGGAGATGGACGGGATGGCGACAGGCGATTCTCAGCCATAGGTCGTAGTCCTCGCAAGCAGGCAAGTCCTCATCAAAGAGACCGACCGAGTCGAGAAGGGGCCGTCTGAGCATGACAGCGGAGGGGCTAACCAGACAGAGCTTCAAAGAGGGGAAGAAGATATCCCCTGAGGGTTTCAGGTGTCTCTTCTTGGGGTTCATCCTGCGACCGTTTCGAATCCATATCTCCTCTGTTTGACAGGCCTGCGCATCCAAGCGATGCCTGAAGAAAGCGACTTGTGAACGGAGCTTTCCCGGAAGCCAGTAGTCATCGGAGTCAAGGAAAGCGATAAGGGGACCACACGATAGTCTGATGCCCGTGTTCCGCGCCGCTGAAACGCCCCGGTTTGACGTGTGGGCATGATACCTGATCCGTTGTGCGAAGGGCGCCAATGCCCCCTCTGTGCCGTCCGAAGAACCGTCATCCACCACGATGGTCTCAAAATCTTTATAGGTCTGACTGAGTACGGACGCGATCGCCCGCACCACCAAGCGAGCCCTGTTGAAAGTGGGTATGATTACGCTTACCAGTGCCATCCCGGGACTTGCCAGAGCAGTGCGAGGAGGCATGCAAGAAAAAAATTTCCTTCCACGAGCGCTTCCAAGGCGATCCCCGGATGCAGCCAACGGTTTTCATAGGCCATAAGGCACAGGCCCAGAGAGAGAAGGGAAAAAAGGAGGAGATAGGAGAGGCTTCCAACGAAGCCTAGGAGGGGCGCGGCGCAAAGAATAGCCGCACATGCCGCGAGGGTTATCTTGAGAAGGAGCCAGGTTTTCCTCTCCCCCAAGGTCATGGGCAATGTCTCCGGGCCGGCAATGAGATCCCCTTGAATTTGAAAAATCCCAAAAAGGGCGGATCTAATGTAACTTGTTGAAATTACGTATAAAATGGCGATTATTTCGGCAGGCCAAAGGATCTGGTGGCTCTCAAAGAGCGGGAGGATGGCAACCACGCCGACCCAGGCAAAAGTCTCG
>JARRRH010000479.1:0-3534 GCA_037380925.1 Deltaproteobacteria bacterium
ATCCGGATGAGCCGCAGCGCACGGCTCTTGCCGTAGCCCAGATGGGTCTTCGGTTCTGCGTGCTCACTATGGTTACGCGGGATGACCTGCCGGACGGGGGTGCGCAGCACATTGCCCAAACCGTCGGAGCCATCCGCAAGCTCTCCCCCGGCGTAGGAATTGAGTTCCTGATTTCTGACCTTGGAGGGAACCATGAAGCGCTGGACGTGGTTCTCGCCTCCGCGCCGGAAGTCCTTAACCACAATCTCGAAACCGTGCCCCGCCTGTATCCCCGGGTCCGGCCCCAGGCCGACTACCACCGATCCTTGGAGGTGCTTTCCAGGGCAGCGGCCCACAGACCCCCCATAGTGGTCAAGTCAGGCTTGATGCTCGGTCTCGGAGAAACCCGGGAGGAAATCCTCAAAGTCATGGACGATCTCCGCGAAGCCGGGTGTCACCTGCTCACCCTCGGCCAGTACCTGGCCCCCTCGGACAAACACCACCCCATTATCCGCTACGTCCCACCCGAAGAATTTTCAGCATACGAGACGGAGGCCCTCACCCGAGGCTTCCCGGCAGTAGCCAGTGCGCCCCTCGTAAGAAGTTCCTACCGGGCAGAAAACCTCTACGCAGAAGCCCTTAAGAAACTCGCCCCTTAAGGCCGGCTTCTCCGCCCCGGAGAATGATTCTCGTCGTTCTTTTCGGAGCCACCGCGAGTGTTTCAATTTGAAACAGGGATCTTGACTCCAAACCCGGAATCTGTTACCAGGAATGATGCGCTCTGTCCAGCGTTTTTCAAACTTTGTGTTAAAGCCCAAAGGATGTATGAGGTAATGCCATGGAAGCGGAAGCAGAACCTTCTCTGATCGAGCCTTCCGGTGTTGGGGACGATGCCCTGAAAGCCGCATGGGAAGATGTGGTTCTCAAGGGCCTTCCTCCCAAAGTGTTCGTCCGGCCGGAGATATTGCGCTCTTGGCTCAGGTGTCGGGAAAGGGGTTTGGACCCCTTCACAAAGAGCCCGCCACCGGTTCTTCGTGGAAACAAACTCCGCGGCCTTTTAAAACAGAACAAACTCCTCATCGATATTTCCCGCTCCGTTATCGAGATGATTGAGATATCCTTGAGGGACACCGGCTTTATCGTCACGTTGACGGATAGGAACGGGTATGTGCTGGATGTTCAGGGCAATCAAGAAATCATGCAAATGGCCAAGGAGAATTTTTACATTCCCGGCTGCCTCCGGACCAATGAAAACGCGGGGACCAATGCCATCGGTCTCTGCCTCCTGCAAGGGAAGCCCATTCAGCTAACCGGCGCCGAACACTACAAGCTTCATCATCACCCGTGGACCTGTTCTTCAGCACCCATAAAAGATACTGGAGGGGAAATCCTGGGCGCCATTACCCTATCAGGAAAATCCATCGGCCGCCATAAACACACCCTGGCGCTGATTACTACCGCCGCTGAAACCATTGAGAGCCAGCTCCGTGAAAGGGATCTGATTCAGGAGACGCAGAGGCTGAGCTCAGAGTTGTCCTTGATTTTTCATTCCATCTCCGATGGCCTGATTGCGGTGGACAACAGCCAGTGCATCACCCGCCTGAACAGCAATGCGGCTGAAATGCTGGGCCTGAATCAAAAAACCATGATCGGCAGACCGCTCAGCAAAATGGTTCAACCTGAAGAGGCGCTCATCCTGGCACTCAAAAGAAAAAAATACTTCAGGGGGACGGAGACGACTTTTTCTTGTCCCAAAGGGCAGCAAAGCTACATCTGCTCTGTGGCCCCGGTAAAGAATTCCGGAGGAAGGACTCTGGGCGCCATCATAACCCTAGCCAAAAAGCGCCAGGTCCTGGACATTGCCAAAAAGATCGGAGGAAATTACGCCAAATACCAGTTTGACGATATCAAAGGCCACGATTTCAAACTCCTGCGGCAGATCGAATTGGCAAAAATCGCGGCCAGAACAAACTCCAGAATATTGATCATCGGCGAGAGCGGCACGGGCAAGGAACTTTTTGCCCAGGCTGTCCACAGTTACAGCAATAGGAGGAATGAGCCTTTTGTCGCTGTTTCGTGTGCTGCGATTCCCAGAGATCTCATAGAATCCGAACTCTTCGGTTACAGAGGAGGCGCTTTTACCGGTGCGCGCCGGCACGGGCAGATGGGAAAGTTCGAGCTCGCCAACAAGGGGACCCTGTTCCTGGATGAGGTCAACGGTCTGCCTCTGGATCTTCAGGCTAAGCTCCTGCGCGTTCTTCAGCAAAATGAGATCATGCGTCTTGGAGACACACGCCCCATCCCCATAGACGTCAGGGTGATCGCCGCCAGCAATGTGGATCTCATGACCGAAGTGGAGAACGCCAATTTTCGGGAAGACCTGTATTACCGACTCAATGTGGTGGAGATCTATATTCCTCCTCTGAGGGACAGGGTCGGGGATATCCAAGTGCTGATCGACCACATCCTGAAAAGACATTGTCAGGAGATGAACATCAAAAGGCCGAAAATAGCCCATGATGTGATGAAAATTTTTAAAGCCTATGCGTGGCCGGGCAACGTTCGTGAGCTGGAAAACTGCATTGAACGGGCTCTCTTGCTGTCCCGGGGGGCGCTCATTCAAAGACACCATCTCCCCAAGAGGATTCACGAAAGGCCTTCCGGTCCAGGTCACAAGGCCATATCCGTGAATCAGGGTTACAAGGAAATGATCGAAAAGGCTATTGAGAGAAACAGGGGCAATCTGTCCAAGGTGGCGGGAGAACTGAAAATTGCCCGGAGCACGCTCTACCGGAAAATGAAAGAATTCGGCTTGTTTCCGGTCGGTACAAACAAGGCATGAGGCCCGCCTGAGATCGCATAGGGTGTCGTGGGAAAGCCTTATGGAATTTTTCGGCGCTTTAACGAAAGGGGGGATCTATATGATGTAGAAAAATAAAAATGCGACAAAATCTGAGAGAAAACAAGGAAATCAAGCAGAAAGCTACAGCCTGTTCGGTCACGACAACTCGAGATCTTTTTTTGTTGCTTATGACTGCTTGACCCGGTGGTTCGGCTATAGTAATACCATAATACAAGACAGAGTATTAGATAATGAAACCAAAAGAAAAAAGCAATTCCATTGCGAAGGCCCTGAAAATCCTTTCGGCCTTTGTCCCCAATAATGAGGAGATGGGTACTGTGGAGATCAGTCAGAAACTCGGCTTTCATAAGGCCACAGTCTCTCGGATACTGGGAAATCTCACCGAATATGGATTCCTTCGACAGAATCCCAACACAAGAAAATTCCTGCTCGGACCGTCGGTCATGAGTCTTGCCCGTGCAGCAAACCAGTCCTTGAAGACGAATCTGGTCCAACTCGCAAAACCTTACATCGATGAACTTCGGGATGCCGTGCAGGAGACGGCCATACTCGAAGTGCTTTCCGGTGACAGCGCGTTTATGGCCTACATCGCCGAAGGTCACCGTTTGGTAAGTCTATCTGCGCGATCTGATCAGCCTGACGAATAATCCTGTTTATCAATACGTGACCTATGGTGATCCACAGGAACAGAT
>JARRRH010000480.1:0-2986 GCA_037380925.1 Deltaproteobacteria bacterium
TCGATATCCATGATTTGCTGGAGGTCCTCCTTTTTGAATGCTCTGATTCTCGGAGACCCCTCCGCTTCCACTGTCATACAGAACCTCCCTCTTCCCGGGCTGTTACAGAATCGTTACGCAATGCTATACACCGTCCCGGTGCCGAACCTAGTATTTAGTTGCAAGAGTTCCCGACTTGTCATTTCGACCGAAGGGAGAAATCTTTTCCACTGTTATCAAGGATTTCTCAGTCACTTCGTTCCTTCGAAACGACACTGTTATTAATGCTAGTTGTGGCCCCCAGCGAAGGCCCCGTTAAGGTACTGTTCTTCCAGTTCGCCGTAAATCACAGGCACTGAAGACACATCCGGGGGGCGAAATTCGAACACCATTTCTAGAAAAGCCGTGACGATGCGATAGGTCGCGCCCCAAAGCACATCCCTTCCCTCCTCATGTTCATGACAAAAGCAGGGGAAGTCCTGGCTGAACCCAGGGCTCCGGCTTTCATGTGACGTCTTAAAGTGAAGCCTGTAGCAGGCGTAGAATTTCGGATCCAGAAGGTTCCGCAACGGGATATAGACAATCCTTTCCACTTCCCAGTTCGGGAAAAATTTCTGCTGACGCCTGATCCACACTACCATGGGATAGATGACCCTGTGAAACATGAGCAGCTCCTGTTGGGGCATGGGTCCCAGAAAGGTCACCCCCCAAGGATTCAAACGCATCTCCTCAAAACTCTCTCTGAGACCGGTTGCCAAAAGAAGACTCAGACGCCGCGCCTGGTGTCTCCGCTCGTAACGCCACTCTCCCCAGTACGGCCACTGCGCCAGGGGCGAAAAAGGGAGTTTGAGTGCTTTGGCCAGACAGGGGTCCAAACGGGGATCGATTCTTCCTCCTGGAAAGCACAAATCCCCAGGCTGCCGAACTCTCATGGACCGTTTGTTCAAGACTACACAGGGCTGCCTGGAGAACGGGCCGTCATGACATCGGTTTGCCAGCAGAAAAAGCACCGCGGAAGTTAGGCTTGAACGGAAAACCCCCTTCGGAAAAACAGGCCCTGTCCGGCGCTTTCCCCGGAGTGCACGCACGATGTGTGCTTTCAATGTTCGGGCGTCTGTCAGAAAAAGGGACATGCGGCTTGTACACACTTGGTACGGACCATAGAATCTCTTCAATTCTCACCGGCGAAAACCGTGGATTGATTTAGAGCTACCGGCATCTATAAGCATGGGGGAACCAGGATCGTGCCTCTCAAAGTTGTTCTTCGCTGTCTCAAGGCTTCGGGTGGCATAGCAGTAAAGGCAGCCGTAGAGACACGTGTCGTACATGCCGATGTCTTTGCTTGCCACGCACCCGCACGCCTTGCGCTGTGACGGATCTTTCCTGTGGGTCACCTCTATGCCGAAAACATCTTGAATGTAGCCGTCGTCTATACACTTGCCCCGGTGGATGCCGTAGGGCTCCAAGTCCCGCTCCTCCGCACAGCTGTAAACGGCCATACCCTGGTCGCTGGCTATATGGAAAAAGGCACTCATCATACCAGCCAGGACATCCTCGCTGCAACCCTCCACCTGGACGCCCGTCTCTCCCAGCCTCCTCAACTGTCTTTCCGCCTTCCTGTAAAAGTTAACCGTGCTGATAACACAACGCTTTGTGAGTCCTCTCAAGGCCCCGGCAATTTGTTTATAGGTTTTTTCATGGAATTTCGGGCCTGTTATGGTGGTAAACACAATGGGGTCATAACGCCAGACGATCCTTTGGGGGCCCACATGTCTAACCAAAGAGCGAACGCTCCGTAGTGAAGCTCCCAGGCCGGGTGATTTGGGATCCATGCACCGTGGGTTGTTCATCACCGTATAGAGGAAGTAGTATCGATAGCCGAGGTCGTCCAGTTCCTGTAGGTGAGGCAGCAGTGGCTCGGCATTGCGGGTCCAGAAAACAATCACATCCACATCTTCCGGCTTCAACGAGACGGAGGTGACTTGCTTGGGATTAAAGGGATTGGGGACAAGGCAGGAGCCCGCTCTGATCCGACTCATCAGCCAGGAGGTGTAGAAAGCAGGGATATCCGTTCTGCGGCTCGCGCTTATAATCATACGGCCCCCTTTCGAGAGCACATCTGCATCATCGGTGGGACACCTGTCCGATTTTTCTGGCCAAAGGGCGTCAGCCCAAAACAAGTGAAGAGCATGGGCCAGCTCCTGGATCACGAGCCGTGAAACTCGACGTTTTGGAGGAGATTATATTCCCTGAGGTGCGACCCTTCAAGGGATAGTTCCCTCTATCCCCATACGCCCGCCTGCGATTCAACCCATCGGTTCCGGTAAAACGAACTCAAGCATGCGTTATTCAGAACTGTTGTGGTGGATAGGCCTTACGTCAGCCCGGTTGAATTAGGGGAGTTTCAGATCAAAGTCGCTCAAGGAGAAAGCGTTCCCGTCAACACGGAACGCCACGGGGTGAGAGAGTAATGAAGGTGAAGAGCTCTAATTCTTTATCGATCCATGTGAACCGAAAGAGCATCCTGAAAAGACTTGCGGTCCCCGGCGGAAATTTCCACCAGGCAGACTCCCATGCCCACAGCCGTGTCATCATCCTCCATGCCGTAGAAGTCAGACCATACGACCTTACCGGTAATTCCGATGGCATGCTTGTCCGGTGGCGTGATGGCCATGCGGAAATCCTCATTGATCCGAAGCGGCTGTTCACATCGAATGTAAACGCTGTCGAAGGAGATGTTTCTGGTCTCCCCCAAAATATTGCCGTGATCCAATACCACAGTGATAGGCCATCTCACAGAGGTTCTGGCATGCTTCCGTCTTTCTGTTTTTCGAGCCAACATGACTCCTCCTGTTGCCGAAAGGGCCAAAACATCTCCTCTCCACCACTGCCGCCATAATCTTATACATAAATTGTGTTTAATTATATTTATATTATAATATTTGTCAAGTATTATTAGCCCTTTTAAATATAATTTGATTTCATAAAAAAAGGCAGGGCTGGTAAA
>JARRRH010000480.1:3017-4376 GCA_037380925.1 Deltaproteobacteria bacterium
CCTGCCTTGACTTAAGGGTTTACTTGATCGTTAACGACTCGATTAACGCTCCCCGCTGTTACGCTGATCGTTACCCTTCCAACGAAGGCCAGTACAAAAAGGGTAATACGGTGGAAATGTTTTAATATCAGGCTATTAAAACATCCAGTTGGAACTTTTCAGCTTGCCGATCGGGTCAATGAGAAATTCAACCTGAACGGCTTCATAAGAAAAGGGGATTTACCGATCAGCCACTGTAAAAAGAAGTGTATGCCAGAAGATATTGTGTGTCAAGAAAAAAATGACACAAGATATAGTAGAA
This sequence comes from Deltaproteobacteria bacterium, assembly GCA_037380925.1. GTDB lineage: Bacteria > Desulfobacterota > DSM-4660 > Desulfatiglandales > HGW-15 > JARRRH01. Next base: position 3,319 of record JARRRH010000480.1, read on the forward strand.
TGGCTCAAAAATCATCTTTTTCTCTTGATTCCGCTTTGATCTCCCTCCCTATTTCAGCTTCGGGCCAATGATGATGTTTACCCGTCGGTTCTGCGCCCGCCCCTCAGCGGTCTCGTTGCTCGCCACAGGATCGTAGAAAGAATGCCCCACAGCCTCCAGATTGCCCGGGTCAAGGCCGATCTCATTCTGGAAATAGCGCACCACCGCGGCTGCACGCGCTGTGGAAAGCTCCCAATTGGAGGGAAACTTGTAGCGATAATCGGGGTGGATGGGCTTGTCGTCCGTGTGCCCGATGACTCGGATCTGTTTTGTGCCCACATTTTTGAGGATAGTTCCCACTTTGGTCAGGATTTCTTCCCCCTCCGGCCTGATCGTGGCCTTGCCGAATTCAAAGAGGATGCGGTCCACAAAACTAATAGACAGCTTTTCTTTCAGAGAGCTGATAGTCACCTCCTTGTTCTGAATTTGACTTTGGAGATCTCTCAACATGGCCCTGTGGGTCGATTTCATTTCATCCAGCTGCATCTCAAGGTTTTCTCTTTGGCTCTTGAGATCCGAAAGACCCTTTTCGAGGGACGAAGCCCCCTGTTCGCAGCCAGCCAACTTCTTTTTGAGCGAAGTGATCTGTGAGCTGTCTCTTTCCAGCTTTGCTTCGAGCCCTGTGACAACTGCATCTCTCGCAGTCTCAAGTTCCGCCACCTTCTCCTGCAAAGAGCCGACCTGGGACATCGCTTGTTCCAACTTCCCTTTCAGCGTCATCAGTTCCGCATCCTTTTGGGCTTGATCTCTTCTAATCTTCTCCTCTTGGGAGTCGGCCCGGGATCTGACCCTTTCCAGTTCCGTCTCGAGCGTCTTCACCCGGGTGTTTCTTTCGGCTTCACCTTCTGCAATCTTTTCCTCCAGCGCAGCAGCATGCGATGAGGCCTGGACAAGCTGGCCTTTCAATTCTGTGACAACTCGATCCTTCGACCTCCCTTGCGCTATGAGGTCTTGGATCTCTTTGGTATTTTCTTGCGACTCCTGCTTCAATTGGAGGACCTTGCCCTGCAATTCTGAAA
>JARRRH010000481.1:0-3513 GCA_037380925.1 Deltaproteobacteria bacterium
GACCTATCCGGTTATCTTTGAGGACAAGGGGGCTGTCGCACAAGAGGGTATCGGCGCCGGGAAGGTCTTCGTGATGAGAAGCGAAGACGATCTGGAAGCCTTTCCACCGGGAGCCGTTCTGGTGTCCAGATACACCTCTCCGCGCTTAGCCAAGGTGATACGAAAGGCGAACGCAGTGATCACCGACGTGGGTTCGCCGACGGGCCACATGGCCACCATTGTCCGGGAATTCCATGTCCCAGCCATTGTCAATACCGGCATCGCTACGGAAGTGCTGCAAACAGGTCAGGAGGTCACTGTCGATGCGAGGCAAAATATCGTTTACTCCGGAACGGTCAAGGAACTCTGCTACTATGAGTTCACCGAGGAAGCGTTCGAGGAGATGTACGAGTACCGGCTTCTGCGCCGGGTGCTTAAAAAGATCGCCCCGTTGAACCTGCTGGACCCTTCCGACAAGGACTTCGTTCCGACGGCGTGCAAGACGTTCCATGATATCACCCGGTTTGTTCATGAAAAGGCCGTTCAACAGTTGATCAACCTGGAATGTTCACAGGTTCAAAGGTCCCGGGCGTCAGGCCGAAAGCTGAGGTTCGATGTCCCCTTGGCGCTGGTCTTGATCGACATCGGCGGCCTTGCCCGGAGCCTGGAATACCGAGCCTGTCTCAGTGGATTTCGGAGGTTTCATGTCGAGTCTGACGCGGACCTTTTCCTTCAAGGTGGCGAGCCCACAATACGTGGGCCGGAACCTCGCGGTCATCTCCAAGGAGTACACCAACATAAGCCTGCGGCTCGGTTACCATTTCAACATGATTGATGCCTATGTGAGCGAAAACACGAATGACAACTACGCGTATTTTCGCTTCCTCGGCGGCGTGACGGACATGACCCGCCGCTCGCGGAGAGCCAGGCTCATGGCCGATATCCTCGCTGCCAATGATTTTCGTGCGGATGTGCGGGGGGATCTGGTGGTTGCCAGGATCAAGAAGCTCGACATCACGGGAATGGAAAAAAAGATGCGTCTACTTGGACTCCTCGTCGCCTACACCCGGCAGCTGGATATAAAAATGCTCAGTGAAGAGGAGGTGAAAAGATCGTTTGAGGATTTCAACGGGTTGAAGAGCACCCACAGCGCTTCGGCCGGATTTTAAGGAGGGACCATGGCTGATACACACAAAACGAGCATTCTCGTGCTGGATGATGAAATGATCGTCCTCAAGCGTCTGCGGCCGGCACTGGAAAAGGCCGGCTATGAGGTGGAGGTCTTTTCCCGAAGTTCGGAGGCCTCGGAGAGGATCATGGAAAGGGATTTCGACATCGTGATTACTGACTTGAAAATGCAAGGGCTCGACGGGATGCAGGTCCTCACCATGGTAAAGGACCGATCCCCAAAGACCGAGGTCATTGTCATCACCGGCTTCGCCACAATGGAAACAGCGAAGGAATCCTTCCAGAAGGGGGTGTTCGACTTCCTGGCGAAGCCCTTCAAATTGGGTGAGATTCAAGAGGTCGTGAGGAAAGCTGAAAAGAAAGTCCTGGAGGCCAGGGCGCAATGACGAATGAATTCGTCCTGCCCGTCAGAGAAGGGAATTGGGACAAAAGGGGAAAATGGTTATGTTAAAGACGCTCGTTTCTTTGAACGCCGACCTGGCTTCAAGCATCGCTCTCAGGTATGCCTGCCAAATGGCCAACATGCTGGGGATGGTGTTGCAGACCATCCATGTGGAGGAACCCGGCACCGAAGGGCATCCCGTAGGAACGGGGTGGGTGCGTCGAACCTGGGAGAAGGCACTGTTGAAGACCGGAGAAGAGGAGATCTCCCAGCTTATCCAGGCCGAAAAGGCCTCATGCCCCCCTCTGGCCGGTCCCAAAATGTTCGTGGGAGACCGAGAGGAAGAAATCCTTCAAGAACTGGAGAGAGAGCCCTATGACCTGTTTATCGAGGGGGCGCTCCACACGTTTCCTTCTGTGAATTTCTACAAAAGAATTCACTCTCGCCTCTACCGGCACACCTCCTGCCCTGTCATCCTGGTGAAGAATCTGGTGAAGTTGAACCGGGTGGCCCTTCTCCTCAGGGGGGGCGTCGATCCTTCCCCAGTGGTGAAGACTTTCCTGAGAATATTCGAGGGGGCGGAGGTTGATGTGGATCTCCTGTACTGCAAATTTCAGCACGCCAGTGGAGACCCCTTTCAGGAGAAGGAGGACCCCGACACCATCCTGGCCGCTGCCAGGGCGCAGCTTAAAGATGGGGGACGGATGCCGAAGGAATCCCGGGTTAGCCAGGACACTCCGGAAAGGCTTGGCGATCTGTTCAAGGACTATGGCCTGGTAGTCTCATCCATTCAGCGTGGGGGGAGCAAGACAGACCCCCTGACGGAGTTGCTCAGCCGGATCCCGTCTCCGTTCCTTATTTGCTGGCAGTGAATCTTCTGAAATCCGGAGGGGCTGGAAATGAGAATCCTTGTGGCAGTGGACGAAAACCCGTACAGCGCTTACGCGGTGGACGAAGTGGCGAGACTGGCCAGAAACACCCTGGCCAACGTCACCCTGCTGGGCGTGGTGCCGAGGAAGAACGCGAAAGCGGACCGCCCGGAAGCCGCATCAACACAGTGGGATCTGGACCATCCACTGGCCGGGGCCCTTCGAACCTACCGGGAAAGGTTTCTCGGCCATTTTAACGAGCAGGATTCCCCTTACACTGCGAGCCAATTCGCATATGAACTGGTCGAGGTAAGAAGAGGAATCTGGGAAGAACTCTGTGTGTGCCGCGGCGCGAGAAAGAGTCTGAAGGCCCGGTTGAGACTGGGCAACCCCGCCAAAGAGATTCTGGCGGAATCCCAGGAGGAGGAAAGCGACCTGATCGTACTCGGGTGCAGCGAAGATAACCTGTGTGCCTGGGGGGATGGCGCAAGAGTGCCTCAAAAAATCGTAAACGACGCAGTCTGTTCCGTGCTCGTGGCCAAGGAAGCGAAAAAGGGAGGCAAGGTCCTCTGCTGCCTGGACCAGGACAAGGTGAGCCAGCAATCCCTGGAAATGATCAACCAGATGGTGACCCTCCACGGCGCAGGTCTGGACATCGTGGGAATCACGGAAGGGGAAGGGCTGAGAACCCAGGTGGAAAGAAAAATGGACGGCATCTTGAAGTACTACATCGCCAGGGAAATCCATCCCTGGATAAAACTCGTGGACCTGCCCTCCCTGCACTCCTTCATCTCTCAGGAAGCCGAACGGAGCCTCCTGGCCCTGTGGATGGGTAAAAAGTCGATTCTGGAAAAGGTCTTCCCCCGGGGGAGACTGAACAAGCTCATCGGCGTGAGCAAGTCCTCGGTCCTTTTGCTCAGATAGCCACCGCACCTGACAAAGTGCACAAAATGCGATTTTCGGACGGTTTCGATCAATCCTGCCTGGCAGCTCGTAAAGTATCGGGCCGGCACAAAAGAAGAGGCAGGGCCCCTTTACGCCCTGCCTCTTTGCTTGAGAATCTCGACCCGTCATCTGGCAACGGGGCCGGCCTGT
>JARRRH010000482.1:0-6323 GCA_037380925.1 Deltaproteobacteria bacterium
GTAGCCGCCTACGCCCGATTTGTTACCCACTCCCGTAAATAATAAACCCACTCCACAGGCTGTCCGATAAGTTGTCTTTCTCCACAAGCATCGAGATGCGATGACTTTTCGGCCGTCGCTCCCGCGGAAGCAGGGCTCCAGAAAAGTCCGAATGCTGGCTTCCCGCCTGCGCGGGAACGACATTCCAACACTCGATGTCGTTCTATGTCTCAAGAGATCGTCTCTAGACAGAGGCTGTCGGCCAGCCTCTAAGAGAATTTTCGCGCTTACCATCCGAAAATCTTCAGGATTTCAGCGCTCAACGGCCTTTGGAGCCACCTTTTCTGCTTTTCCGTCAATGGGCCTGCGCGCACGCGCCCAAACAGCGCACCGTCTCCAAAGAGAACTTTCTATCCCGGGTGGTTTCCCCGGGACGGACCCCCAGAATTTGTTCGACTTTTTCCAGGTTCTTTTTCCCTCCCCGGACATAGCAAGCCGTGCCGAGACAGCATCGGATACTGTGCTTTCCCCGGGGGACCATGGTGAAGAAAGAGTAAAAGGTGACCACGCCGTAGACTTCACCGGATGGAATTCTCAGCCCACGAGCCACCCTGTCTTGGATCGTCTTGGGGAGATACCCGATGCTTTCCTGGATCTCTTCCAGCACAGGGATGAGCGATCCCGGCTTGCCCCTGTACTTCGTTATCACCCCATCCACGGCCGCCCACTGCTCGGCTGTGAACTCATCCTGCGCATCCAATACTTCACGACTTTTCTCTCTTGCTGCCACTGAGCATCCCTCCTTGTCGCTAACCATTTCCCATCGTCCATCGCCACAAGATCAACGGATCTGTTTTTACTGTCAGGTTTCTTTACACGGTGTAAAGGCCGGAGGAAGGAAAGACTCAGGCTCCCATCTCACAGTTTCTTGATCCTCCCGAGTCCACCTCGTCCGACCTCCGGAAATCCTTCAGTCTCTGCGCCTTTGCACAGCTTTTTCGGCGCCCATCGACCACCAGCGACCTTTCCCGAAACATGGCCCCTGCGATGCATCGTCTTCCCTTGCCCTCATCATCTGTGCAAAGGGCATGCCGGGGGATTGTGAAAGCCTGAAGCGCTAAAGTGATGAAATAGTGAAAAATCTTTGCTATGCTCGAACCTTGTTTTGAGCAATTCGAAGCCTCTCGTGTCTCCTGGCGCCCGGGAGGTGTAGCCTCCTGCAAGACTCCGAAACCCTCTGGTCTTCCGACCGTCGAACAGTTATGATGGGGCACAGTTTTTGCACAGGAAAGGTTCGGAGAAGGATCCGGCGTGAGGAGAAAAACCATTGAAATAACCGGCATCGTTCAGGGCATTGGTTTCAGACCCTTTGTTTACAACCTTGCTCTGGCCCACGCCATCCGCGGATGGGTCCTCAACAATGAAAAGGGAGTGCTTATCGATGCGGAGGGCGAGGACCAGGCGCTCGATCGTTTCATCGAGGGATTGACCAAGCTTGCCCCGCCTCTTGCCCGAATTGAAAACTTGAAAGCCGAGAGACTCGAACCCCAGGGATACCCCGCTTTTGAAATAAGGCAGAGCCGGGGGGCTTCAGAGGGCTTTACCCTGATCTCCCCGGACGTGGCCACCTGTGAGGCATGCCTGGCGGAGCTCTTTTCTCCCAGCGACTTCCGGTATCGCTACCCCTTCATCAACTGCACGCTCTGTGGCCCGAGATTCACTATCATCAAAGACATTCCCTATGATCGACACAAGACGACCATGGCTTCTTTTGCCATGTGCCCGGTCTGCCGTGAAGAGTATGAAAATCCGAGCCACCGCCGATTTCACGCTCAGCCCAATGCCTGCCCCGCTTGCGGCCCTTGCCTTCAACTGGTGGATCGACATGGACAAGTTATTCCAGGAAATGCTCTGGATAGAACTCTTGACCTCCTGCGGCAAGGCTCGATCGTGGCCGTCAAAGGCGTCGGAGGATTTCATCTGGTCTGTGACGCAGGAAACCATGGTGCCGTCTCTTCGCTCAGATCACGAAAGTTTAGAGAGGACAAGCCTTTTGCCGTGATGTGCCGAGACCTTGAGGAAATAAGAACACACTGTCACGTTTGCAAAGAGGACGAAAATCTCTTATGCAGCCCGGAGAGGCCCATTGTCATCCTCAACCGGAAAAAGGATTCTGCCATTGCGCGGGGCGTTGCGCCCTTTCAGAAGACCCTGGGCGTCATGCTCCCCTATTCCCCTCTTCATCATTTGTTGCTCCGGGGCCCGCTCAAGAGCCTGGTAATGACGAGCGGGAACGTGAGTGATGAACCCATCGCCTACAAGAACGAAGAGGCGTGTCACCGACTCTCCGAAATAGCGGATTTTTTCCTCCTCCATGATCGGGACATTCACATGCGGTGCGACGATTCCGTGGTCAGGGTCGCTCAAGATCGGCCCTACGTCTTGCGAAGATCGCGGGGCTATGTTCCTTTTCCCATCAAGCTGTCTTTCAATCTCGAAATGATCCTTGCTTGCGGGGGAGAATTAAAAAATACCTTTTCCCTTTCCCGAGGGCCTTACGTTTTCGTGAGCCACCACATCGGAGACCTGGAGAACCTGGAGACACTCCTTTCCTTTGAACAGGGAATCGAGCATTTCAAGAATCTCTTCTCCGTTGAACCCAGAGCCGTGGCCTATGATCTTCATCCGGAGTACCTCTCCACGAAGTATGCTCTTTCCCTGGAAGGGATTCCAAAGGTGGGCGTTCAACATCACCACGCCCATGTGGTGAGCGCCATGGCGGAGAACCAGTTGGCCGGAGAGGTGCTCGGCGTCGCTCTGGACGGGACGGGTTTCGGGTTGGACGGAACCATCTGGGGAGGCGAGTTCCTGAGAGCGGGTTTAAATGATTTTCAGAGGCTGGCTCATCTGAAGCAGGTGTCCATGCCCGGCGCCGCCGCGGCCATCAAGGAACCCTGGAGAATGGCGCTCGCTTATCTCTTGGAAGCCTTCGGCGACAAGGCTATGGCCATTGAATTGGAGATGATCGCGGACCCCGACGAGAAAGGAGAATACCCTTTTGAGATCCGAGAAGCAGAACAACCCATGGTGGTCGATCCCATCAAAATAGTAAGAGAGATAGTGAAGGACTTGAATCGCGGCCTTCCGCCCTCCTGCATCTCCGGAAAGTTTCATAGAACCGTGGCTCGGCTTGTGGTAGAAACGTGCAAGAGACTCCGGTTGTACTGCGGCCTAGAACGGGTTGTCCTGAGCGGCGGAGTGTTTCAGAACACCCTCCTCCTTGGGCTTGTGTTCGAATGTCTCGAGGAGGCCGGTTTCGAGGTTTACACGCATCACCTTGTGCCCACGAACGACGGAGGGATCTCCTTGGGGCAAGCCGTGGTCGCCCATATGAGGTGCTTTCAATGTGTCTGAGTGTTCCAGGAAAAGTGGTGGAAATCCGGAACAACATGGCATCCGTTGAAGTCGGCGGCCTGTTGAGAGATGTCTCAATGGCCGTGTGTCCTGACGCGGCTGTCGGTGACTACGTGCTCATCCACACCGGTTTTGCAATCCAGAAGCTGGACGAAAAAGAGGCCTTGGAGACTCTGGAACTTCTGAAGAGATTGGTGGAAATGCGATGAAGTTCATCGATGAGTTCCGGAACAAGGACATTGCCCAGGGGTTAATCCGCAGGATTGTTGAGATCTCTACCCGCCCCGTTCAATTGATGGAGGTCTGCGGCACGCACACCGTGTCTTTCTTTCGTTACGGGATTCGCGAGATGCTCCCGAAACACATTCGCCTTTTGTCCGGCCCGGGCTGCCCGGTGTGCGTCACTCCCAACCGGGACATTGACCTCGCCATTGCCTTGTGCCGTCGCGACGACGGCCGGGGGGCGTGAGCAAGCCGTCTCAATGGCCAGAGAAACGGCTCTGAGGAGTTCCTCCGGGGTGAAGGGTTTTTCTATGTATTCGGAAGCCCCCAATTTGATGGCCTGCACCGCCGAACGAACGGTGGCATACCCGGTAATAATCAACACCGGGCGTGCCGGCTTGGCCCGTTTGATGTCTCTGAGCACAAGCATCCCTCTGAGAAACCGCCGAGGTAAACCCGAAACCAAGGGTGGTGATATGAAGGGAGGTATCTATTGTCTTTGCCCGGCGCACATAAATTTCACGGGCTGCGTTGAGGTCTAAATGGACCCGGTTGGTGGCTTCGCTGAGCACGGCCCTTTCCAGCAGTTCGCTGCCCACAACAAGCGATACAGCGCCGACCAGGAAGGTTACCCCCACCAAACCCGCATTGAGCTTGGAACGAATGGAGTGAAGCCTCCCCGCGGCAAGCCGCGGGGCATCCTGAAAAGGATGGCGGAACTCTCCATAGCCATCAGCCCTCCTTCGCTAAAGCTTCGGCGGGCTCTCCTCGCCATTCATCCCCGTGCCCTGGAAGCAGCGCCGCTGTCGGGATTCTTTACGGGTTGTAAACAGGTCAGGATCCCGAGTGGTAACCGGATGCCGCTGATTCAGACGGCGTTCTGAGTGAGGGCTGGAGAGGCGCTATAGAGGCGTACCGGCCTCCTGGCGAGGATGGGCAGGCTTCACTTTTCTTTCCAAACCATTTCGAATGAGTTCAGCCCATTTGGACGAAGGGGAACGTCATGGAGGCGCTTATTGTAACACCGCACGATCGTCGAATGAGCCAAAGGCACCCAGGGAGCCTCTTTATGAAAAATCTCCTGAGCTCTTAGGTAAAGCCTAACTCGCTCAGCTTTGTCAAAGGTCTCTTGCGCTTTGAGGCACAGCTCGGTAAACGCTTTGTTCTTCCACAGCGCCACGTTCGCGGCACCCGGTGTCTTCGCCGTGTCCGCTGAAAGCAGGCCATAAAGGAAATTGTCGGGATCCGCATTCCCACCGCGCCAGCCGAGCACGCACATGTCGTGCTCTCCATTGGCTGTTTTGCTGAGATAGGTCCCCCAGTCATGTTCAACGATCTTGGTCTTGATGCCTACCGCATCCAAAAAGGCTTGAATCAATTCCGCGGCTTTGCGGGGCTTTGGCATATAGGCCCGGGAAACGGGCATGGACCAGAGCTCCAATCTCCTGTTCCTGTCATAATGGGCTTCCTCCAAAAGCTCCTTAGCTTTCGTCGGGTCATATTCATAAGGCTGAATGGCTCCATTGTAGCCCCAGATTGAAGGGGACAATGGACTTTTGGCCGGAACGGCCAGGCCTTGGAAAACGGTTTTGATCAGCCTCTCCTTGTCTATGGCATGATTGATGGCCCTCCGAACCCGAACGTTTTTGAGTGCGGGCTTTTCCGTATTGAGGGCCAGGTACCCCACATTCACGCCCGGCCGTTCGATGAGTGCCAGGTTGGGGTCCCTCTTGACCAAATTGATGGAATCGGGGTCCAGATCATCCACCATATCAATGGCACCTGTCTTGAGGGCCATGAGTCGTGCCGAGGAATCAGGAATTATTTTGAGAACAATTTTGTCCACCTTGGCCTTTTCTCCCCAGTAACTCTCGTTGCGCTCCACAACCAGTTGATCGCCCTTGATCCACCGGACAAATTTAAATGGTCCCGTTCCTACCGGGTTGAGCCCGATCTGGTCCTTGTACTTGGCCATGGCCGCGGGTGAGACGATGGGACAAAGCCACAGGGCCAAGTTATTGATCAGCGGGGCGTAGGGCTTCTTGGTGACCAGAGCAAGGGTGTAATCGTCTATGATCTTAATCTCACGAACCTGGTCCAACGAGAGACTCGGATACTTCCATTTGCCGTATCCGTAAAAGGGGTGGTTCTTGTCAATGATTCGGGCAAAAGACTCATAGACGGCCTGTGCGTTGAAAGGCGTCCCATCGTGGAACCTGACTTCTTTGCGGAGCTTGAAAGTCCACGTCAAACCATCATCTGAAACACTCCACGACTCCGCCAACTGGGGCTCGACATTCACGGAATCCCTTCCAAAGACAACCAGATTTTCAAAGATTTGAATGCCGGCTTCGATGGACCGTACATCGCTGGCTTGAGCAAGGTCTAGAGTCACTGAGTCGCCGCCCCGGCCCCAGAGGAGTGTGCCGCCTGCGACGGCCGCCTCAGCACCTGCGGACGGTATCTGCCAGAAACATATGGACAAGATGAGTGCAAGCCACCTTTTTCTCATGGCAGAACCCCAAGTCTTGACCGGCATGGCCGCCATTCGGAAAGGAACTCAAAGACGATCTTTCGTCATTCCTGTCCAAAAACGGTTTAGCGATGTTGCAGGGACATGGGGTTCCGACCCCCCATGCCCCTGCCTTGGCGATGCAAAAAAAGGCACCTCTATTAAAAGTAGAATCACCTGTCGTGTAAGAACAAAC
>JARRRH010000483.1:0-3488 GCA_037380925.1 Deltaproteobacteria bacterium
ATTTCGACCATCGCCTGGTCAGGCAACTGATCACGTTTTTCCCACTGCCGGAACCACTCATGGAACTTCTTATCCGGAACCGCGATCCAGTTCTTGATGAACTCTTCCCTCAGCTCCGGATCAGGAATGGGATCCTGGGGGAAGGAGCCCTCAGTCTGGGTGATAGCCATTTCCTCACCGGTGGCTATCATAAGAAAGTAGGCCGGATTGAGTTTGCCCAGCTTTATGGGCAACTGTTCGAATTTTTTAACTGTGTTGTGATCAAATTGCTCTGCGCCGTTACCAATGATGGCAGCCGCGCCGGACACGCCATGGGCGAGAACATCTCCTATGCCATCCCTATAGGCTATTTTGTGAAGGAGATAATAGAACCTTTGCCTAATGTCGGAGGGCATATCAGGGAAGTCCTTTTCGGTCAGAATCCCGGCATCCAGGAGTTCGAGGGCAAAGGCTATAACCTGTGGCGTTGAGTAGGAGTCCAACCCCAAGTCCATAGCAATCGGGAGAATCTCGTAGGTGAATTCCAGCTCCTGGAAGGCGGCCATGTGATAGGTGTCTTTTCCGTAGCACTTGTAGGAAAATCTTCTCCGATTCGGCCACTTAATGAGATTGTGGCATGCCTTCGGGCAGTTCCAGCAACCTGTCCAGCGGCTCATGTGGTCGTACTTGAGGTTCCTCCATCTCTCTTCGAGCTCCGAGCTCCAGAAGGTCTTTCTCCGTACACGGGCATTGCCCCAGGAGAAATTGTTGTGATGGAAGCTGTCATCTTCATCAGTGGCCATCCAGTCCCCGATATTCGGGTTGGCATCAAGCTCCTTCCTCAGGCGTGAGCACATCTCCCAGGCTTCGGCGGGGTGGGCGATGTACACGTCTTTTGTACCCCGGATGGCAATCGCCTTCAGCTTTTTGGCCCCCATGACCGGCCCGACCGTTCGAGCGGCGCTCGAGTTGCCGCAATCGATCGAAGCCATAATGACCCTGTTCTCCCCGGCCGGACCGATGGCAGCCACCCAGGTCCTTTTGTCGTTCAACTCATCCTTGATCAGGGTCTGCGTTTCATCCATGAGCCTCCCACGGAGATGCTTGGCATCACGGATCTCGACCTTGTCGTCGTGAATCGCCAGGTAGACCAGGTCGGGCGCCTCGCCCTTAATGACTATTCTGTCATAGCCGGCCATTTTCATTTCCGCACCGAAAAATCCGCCCATCAGCGAATGCCCCAGAAATCCGTTCAGCGGGGCAATGGTATCGACCGACACGCGGTTTGCGCCTGGAACGCATGTGCCGTTCAGAAGACCATTCCCGAATATGAGCAAATTGTCGGGAGACCATGGGTCGGCGCCCGGAGGAACCCGATCAAACAGCAACTTCAAGTTCATGCCGAGCCCCCCGAGATACAATGCCGTATCTCTCGGATCGGTCTCTACCTTGTCAATGCTTCCCTTTGACAAATCAACTTCCAATTGGAAGCCTGTTTCAGCGTACCTCATTTTTTACCCCTCTACGTTTTCTTATCAGCCTGAAATCCCGCCGGGCACGTTGTTCAAATTTCACGTGCTTCTGCGGCACTTTCTAATGCCGAAAGGTCATTGAACCATGTCCGCCTTTCTTTTCCTTTACCTCGGGTCTTCCAGAGTCTTCTCTGGCTGGAGGCGCCAAAGGAGTTTCTGTGATTGGAAGCAACCAAATAATCTCCTTCAGCGAATCCTTAAGAATTTGCTCCGCAGTTTCTTTATCCGGGGCTTCAATCTCCAGCTGGTTACAATAAACCCTGAAATACATGCCTTATCCTCCTCTAATCAGTTACCACCCAACTCACAATTATTATTTGTTGCAGGTTTCCCATATTCATTGGATCGGTTTCTACCTTCTCGATGCTTGATCAATTTCTATTAAACCCTTCTTCTGCGTACCTCGTTTTTGGGCTCCCTCGAATTGGGTGAACCTTTAGTATTGAGCCTGAGTCACCACATTTGTTTGCCTTTTCCGCATTGAGCGGTCGGTAAAAGGTCCTGCGACCATGGAAAAACGGTAGTTGATCTCCTCGACCATATTTAAAAGGAATTTTGTAATTCGCCCTAGGGTATCTTCCCGAAACTCTTGCTTCAGCCCCACAGCCCAAATGGCTGCCTGTAAATCCTCCCTGTAAGTGTGGAGAGGAACGGCCACGGCCATAAGCCCTTCGATGTATTCTTCCTTGTCGTAAGCAATGCCCGTTTTCTTCACATTCAGAATTTCCTTTTTGTAAACTGCCTTGTCAATGATGGTATTGGGCGTATATCGCTTGGGTCTATCTCTCGAGAGGATTTTATCCATGTCCGTTTCAGGCAGTTGTGAGAGCAGGGCTTTTCCGGCAACCCCGGCAAAAATAGGTATTTTCATGCCGATCTCTGATGATAAATTGATCCTCCGTGCCCGATCCGCCTTGTCCAGGATAATGACCTCCTGGCCTGATAGAATCCCGAAAAAAGTAGACAACTTAAAGCCACGGTTGATGGTTTCGAGATAGGGATGCACCGTCTGGATTAACTCAGACCCGCCGGCAGCAGCATTGCCTAGCACAAATAACCGTGGCCCCAACCGAAAGAGGCCGTCCGGTCCTTTCTCAAGCACGTCGAGATCGTTCAGCGTATACAAGATGTTGAATACCGTACTTTTGTTCAGGCCCAGATTCTTGACGATTTCATTGAATCCAAAGGGACGCTTCGCTTCCATCATGAGCGCCAAAATCGAAAAGCACTTGTCAATAGCCGGCACCCGTTTGTAATTCCGTGTCATATTGCCCCTTCGCTTTTTGTTCCACTGATTTTGCGCGATCGATCTACAGAGAGAACATCTGTTCTCTATATGAACCATTATTCTCCCTTTTGTCAAGGAAAAACTTGTCTGATTTTGGAATTTTTGTAGGGTATTAACGGGATGAATGGGGCCCGCCTTCTTTTTGGACCCGGAAGCGATTTGACTCTCAGTTTCTTACACCAGAGTCATGTTGAGTTTCAACCCCAGTTCCACAGCCATTGAAGTCGGATTCGATGTGCTTATCAAGATCGGGATTCGGGCCCGTGCGGCCTTCTGGATCATCTCGAAGCTGATCCTGGAGGAGAGGACCGCCAGCCGAACATCGGACAGTCTCTTCTGGAGAAACAGAGCTCCGATGGACTTGTCCATCGCATTATGCCGTCCCACATCTTCTGCCTTGACTATGATGTTAAGGCTCGAATCAAAAAGCATCACAGCATGTGTTCCCCGTGTTCGAACATAATATTCCTGGTGCCGGAAAAATTTTTCAACGCACTCTAGCACCTGCTCGTAACTTATCACGGATCCTTCCTCAACCCTTTTCAGATTTTGGGTCAAATCATCTATCATCTCCCTGCCGCATATCCCGCAACTGGTCTGGCTGAGAAAACCCCCTCTGTCAAGCTGCTCGGAGACCAACTTCTTTCTCGCTTCGTCTAACTTGACCATGACGCTATTTTCATCGAGAT
>JARRRH010000484.1:0-5235 GCA_037380925.1 Deltaproteobacteria bacterium
TCCCCTAGGGCAGGGCCCATTGAGCCGGGAGAGGTGATCAAAGGAAAGGTCCCCCAAGAGCTACCGCGCGTCATAGAAGAGAGTGCAAAGACTATCGAAAAGACAAGTGAGCTCATAGACAAAGTAGACTCCCTGATTTCGAGTATCAGCAAAGGTCATGGAGTTGTGTCCAAGTTGCTCAATGACCCCACTCTGTATAACAACCTCGTGAACTCGACGGCGGCTTTCCACGCAACCCTTGAGCGGTTTCAAAAATCCCGCGGAACACTGAATCTGCTGATCGAAAATCCTTCACTTTACGATAGGACTCTGGCCGCTGTGTCGGACTTGGAACAAATCACAAAGAAACTGAAAGCCGGACAGGGGACCCTCGGAAAGCTAGTGGAAGATCCGCAACTTTACCAAAACTTGAACAGAAGCGCCAAGAATCTGGATCGCATCCTGTCAAGGATAGACAAGGGCCAGGGAATGGCCGGGGCTTTTGTCCGGGATGAAGAACTGGTCACAGAAGTGAAGAAGACCTTGCTGGAACTCCGGGGCTTGGCCGAAGAAATGAGTGTCGTTTTGAAGGACATCAAAGAGCACCCGGAGAAATATTTCCAGTTCAGAATGTTCTAAATAAAATCATAGATGATTTTATTGGAACTTGAAAAACGTGGTCCTCGGGCCGGTTCAGTACTATGATGGATGAACTCTCATTTGTCACCTATTGCCTATAGAAGGCCGCTGTCGGAAAGAACCGTGTTCTGGAATATTTACCTTCCCATCGCTAGACACAGCACCAGCCTTTTTTTGCTTCTGGGTTTGGGCGGCGTGGTCGGTTTTGTCTCAGGCCTCTTCGGCATCGGGGGAGGCTTTCTCATGACCCCCTTACTTTTTACCGCAGGTATTCCTCCCACGGTGGCCGCTGCCTCGGATTCCAACCAGATCGTGGCTGCGGCCGCATCCGGCGCTTTTGCCCATTTCCGCATGGGCAATGTAGATTTCAGGATGGGGATTTGTCTTCTCCTAGGCAACTGGGCCGGAGGAACTTTGGGAGTGGAAGTCATCGAAATACTCCGAGCTTCCGGCGAGGCGGACTTTGTCATTAAACTCATCTATGTGGTGATGCTCGCTACCATCGGATCCTACATGTTCTTTGAGACTCTCCAGAGGCTCCGGAAAGAAACAGGGGAGATCCATTCGGAGGAGGACCTTGGAAGGACATCTTTTCATGTCCGCTTAGGACGGGTATTGCCGTGGCAGATGCGCTTCGAGAAGTCGGGCGTAACGCTTTCTCCTCTTCTTCCGCTTGCGCTGGGCGGCTTTGTGGGCATGATCGCGGCTATTATGGGGTTGGGGGGCGGATTCATCATGGTTCCACTTATGTTCTATATGCTCCGGATGCCCATGCACCTGGTGGTAGGCACGAACCTCTTTCAGGAGGCCTTTCTCTGCGCGAATGTCACCATGATGCAGGCTGCGACAAACCACCTGGTGGACCTGGTTCTGGCCTTCGCCTTACTGGTGGGATCCGGTATTGGAGCCCAGTTCGGTGCCCGTTTCAGCCGGAGACTTCATGGTGATCACATTAGGTTCCTTTTGGCGGTCATTGTACTCCTCGTTATGATCAAGATGCTTTTGGGGCTTCTCCTGCCTCCCCGCTTGATGCTCGATATGAAAGGCGTTCAGTGAGATGAGACTGGGAAAAAGAGTTCAGCGATGCGGATTCCTGGCGCTGGGAGCACTTCTTTATTTGGGTCCCTCCTCAGCGGCCTGTAACTCACTTCAAACGCTCTTAGTGGTTCCTGACCCAATCAAGATAGGAGCTTTCTTTCATGGGGCGGAAGTCTCCGTCTCGGCAAAGGTTCCCGAAGGATGCGATGCTGTCGTTGAGGTGAGCGGGAAGAAGGTCGAGGAAGATCTCATGCGTAAGGGACGCCGGTGGGACCTGTGGATGAATGTGGGAGAGATTGATATCCAGGGAGCGCCTAGCCTTTACCTGGTTATGAGCACCGACGCTCGACTCCTCGATACCGGAGGCGGTCCCTGGGGCTTTGAACTTTTGCGCAAGCGGGTTTCTTTTCACGGCAAGTTCATGAAGGAAGAGGTACCCAAGTTGTTTGGGGAGTTCATTCGATTGAAACAAAGCCAGGCGTTGTACGGTACGTTTCCCGGTGCGCTCAAACTTTCCCCTTTTAATGGGGTCGGCGCCATTGCTCAAGGCACCTTTCGCCTTCCTGTCCGGATTTCCCCTGGCACCTACAGAGCATGTCTTTCCATTGTCCAAGACGGCCAAATAGTGGAACGCAGGTGCACTTCTTTTGATGTCGTCGTGGTGGGGCTCCCCGCCTTTCTCTCCTTTCTCGCCAGCGGGGAGGAAGAGGTAAGTCTAGTGAAAAGGAGCCGTGTTGAGCATTTTGAGGACCAAGGAACATCGACCTCGTTGAGTTCAGGGAGTCTGCGAGAACTATGTCCATTATAACGGTTTCCAGAGGGTCTTTTAGCAGAGGCCAAGAGGTTGCAGAAGAGGTAGCAAAGAAACTGAACTACACGAGTATTTCTCGGGAGATCATCCTCGAGGCCTCAAGAGACTTCAACATCCCTGAGATCAAACTGACTCGGGCCATTCATGATGCCCCATCCATCCTGGATAGATTCACTTATGGAAGACAGAGGTATCTCGCCGATATTGAATCAACGCTTCTGGATCACCTGCGGAAGGACAACGTGGTGTATCATGGCCTGGCGGGACACTTCTTTGTCAGACATATCTCCCATGTTCTGAAAGTCCGCATCATCGCCGATTTAGAGGACCGGGTGAGAGGAAAGATGGTGCAAGAAAACATTCCGAAAAAGAGCGCTCTGGAACAGATCGAGAAGGATGACCGGGAGAGGAGACAATGGAGCCTCAAGCTCTATGGATAGACACCTGGGATCCAAGTCTATACGATCTGGTGCTTCACATCCATAAATTGGCAGTTGAAAATGCGGTGGACATTATTTGCAACACGGTGAAATTGGAGCAGTTCAGAACCACGCCTGAATCTCAAAAAGCTATAGATGATCTGGCATTGGCGGCCAAGGTCAAGGCTCAGATTGTAGAACAATACCCCAATGCCAAAGTAAGCGCCCGGGACGGATGGGTTCTTGTACATATCGAGGCATCCGAGACATTGCATTCGGAAATGGCCGGGGAAATTGAGTGCATGGCGGGACAAATTCCAGGAGTGAGAAAGGTCTCCGTCCACCTGATTCCTACGACACTTTTCAACGGACGCCATGATCGAGAATAGGACATGAAGGGGTTTAAGAGACCTTTACGGCATATGGGACTTGCACTGAGCAGTGGAGCCGCTTCGGCCAGGTTCTGTCATCGATCAGACTTTTGGGGGTGATGAGCCATGAAGTATTTGGGCTCCCTGGAAGCTTTCAGCGGAGCGCCCCGCCATCCAACCCGACGATTCGGCTCTGTCCCTGGAATGACTTTATGACAGAGACTTCGGCTGCAAGGAGAAGTGAGGAAGTCCGTTCCAGCGTATCGACGCCTGGAAGCATTCGGGGAGCCGGCCGGAACAGATTACAGGGTTTTCCACCATAAGATACAGTGTTCAATGTATTGAGCCCAAGACCTCACCGGACTAGCCTTTATTGAATAAGCCTTAAGAGACTCAACAAGCCGTCAGTCTCTCTGAGTGGGTCGTTATGGGGTTCGTAAGCAATGGGCGGCAAAACCCATGAAGCCAGCATTTCGAGAGCGGGGCAACGTCTTAAGAGCGTGGGTCCGGCGTTCACGGCAGCAGTTGCTTTGATCCTTATTCCCTGGCTGGGGGTTGGCGGACTTGGGTTGAGGTATGTTTTCGGTGTCGTTATCCCTTATGCAGGTCTTATGGTCTTCATCATCGCATTTGTCTACCGTCTAGTGAAATGGTCATGGGCTCCGGTCCCATTCAAGATTCCCACCACAGCCGGTCAGCAAAAAAGCCTGGCCTGGATTATGCAGTCCAAACTGGACAACCCGTTCACACGGGGTCAGGTCATCGGCCGAATGATCCTGGAAGTCTTCCTGTTCCGATCCCTGTTCAGAAACAGTGCGATGAAGATGAGACAGGGTCCCAAGCTCTCCTACGCGTCGGCCAAATGGCTCTGGATCTTTGCCATTGCCTTTCACTACGCATTTCTCATAACAGTCTTCAGGCACCTTCGGTTTTTTATCGATCCTGTTCCTGTTCCTGTGAGACTAGTGGAGCGCCTTGATGGGTGGCTGCAAATCGGGCTTCCCCAGATCATGGTGAGCGGGCTTCTATTGCTGACCGTGGGGATGCTCCTGCTGGCGAGGAGGCTTTTGATCCCCAAGCTTCGTTACATCTCCCTGGCCAACGACTATTTCCCCCTCTTTCTGATCATCGCCATTGCCTCCACCGGCGCCCTGATGCGTTACGTCACCGGGATCGACACTACAAGCGTAAAAGAACTGGCCATGGGCCTCGTCACTTTTCGACCCGTGGCGCCGGAAAAACTGCAATATCACTTTTTTATTCACATCTTCCTGGTCAGCACGCTGCTGGCTTATTTGCCTTTCAGCAAGTTGATGCATATGGGCGGCATCTTTTTCTCCCCAACGCGAAACCTAGCTAACAACAGCCGCGCTGTGAGACACGTGAACCCCTGGAACGCTCCTGCTGAATACCACACCTATGAGGCTTACGAAGAAGAGTTTCGGGAAAAGATGATCAAAGCAGGTATCCCTGTTGAAAAACAGCCCTCTGCCTCAACAAAGGAGGAGTAAAGCTGTGGCGGGAGATCTTCCTAAGAGTGAAGAGCTTTCCCGGATTGATTACATTCCGCCCGAGACAGAGTGGATGGAGACCCCGGCCGTGATCAGAAAAGGCATGTTCTGCAACGCATGCCGGGCCAAGGATCTTGAAGCTCTGAACATGCCCAACCCCCGGGACTGGAGCGTGTTGGATGAGGACTGGAAGCTTCCCGAAAAATGGCGCCAGATTGTCACGGAGGGATTTGCGGAGCGGCTCAAGAAATTCCGGTCCCTCCAGGTATTCATGGACATCTGTGTTCGTTGCGGAGCTTGTGCGGATAAATGCCATTTCTTCATAGGCAGCGGGGACCCCAAAAATATGCCTGTTCTCAGGGCCGAATTGCTGCGATCGGTTTACCGTCACTATTTTACCAAGGCGGGGAAAGTCCTAGGGAGAATGGTGGGCGCCAGGAAGTTGACCGAAGAGGTCATCAAGGAAT
>JARRRH010000485.1:0-2969 GCA_037380925.1 Deltaproteobacteria bacterium
CCTGCCGGCCGACTTCGCGCCGATTCTTTGGGATGCCTTGGCTTCCGTGGCATGGGGACTGACAAACGAGTTGTTCCGGTGCCCGGATGGATAGATCATCGTTTTTGAGTTTCCGCCTTTTCCGGTTTCCATCGCTCTCTCAGCTCTGAGATGTGCTTTCTGTGGGTAATGATGACCACTTCATCCCCTTCTTTGAAATTGGTCTCTTCCTCCGGCAGCAAGAATTTCCCTTGCCTGTAATAGCAAACCACGCGGGATTCTGCGGGCAGGTCCATATCCTTCAAGCTTCCAGGACCTTTTTTGTCCACGGTAAAGGAAAAAAACCTCACTTCATTCTTGATGACCGTGGAAAGTTCTAAAATGTCCTGACCTTCCACCATGTCGGCGAGATAGCGGCTGATAGTTTGAGAGGGAATAATAGTGTCCCTTAAATCCAACTCACGGCAGATTTCTTCAAATGCCGGATTTTGGATGCTGGTGATTATCCGCTCGAATCCGAGAGAGCGCCCTACCAGACTGGCGATCAAATTTGTCTGATCCGCATCGGAAAGACAAAACAGCACTTGAGTCTCTTTAGGGTTGACCTCCCGTAAAACAGCGGGATTGCTCCCATCGCCGTTGAGAAAGCTACAGTCCATTTGGTCAGAAAGTTCTTCAACTTTCTTGGCGTCTTTCTCGATAATGATCACCTCATGACCGCGGCCTATCAAGAGTTCCGCCGTGCGGACGGTCACCTCTCCTGCTCCGATAAATGTCACTCTCATTTTTCTGTACTCCTGCGGCCCGCCCAAGTATGGGGATTCAAAACCACGAACCAGGAAAGAATCTCCACTCTACCCAAAAGCATATCCATGCACAGGACTAACTTTAACAACCCCGGCAACTCAGGACCAGTGACTCCGGCTGAAAGGCCTACGGTTGCGGTCGCCGAGATCACTTCAAAAAGGGAGTCGAGAGGGTTAAATCCCTCGGCAACGAAGAAAATCCAAGATATGGCGATGACCGCCATGAAGAGCAGGATGATGGCAAGAGCCTCCTGCACTTCTCGACTCTGAAGTCGTTGTCCAGCCAGGCGGGGCTCCATAAAGGCGTGTCTGGCAAGCGAGGTCCGGGCCACCAACACCTGAACAAAGCGCAGCACGATCAGGAGCCGAAGCACTTTGAAGCCGCCTGCTGTAGAGCCCACGCCGCCTCCGATAACCATGGCGCCCATGAGGAGCAGTTTCGAGAACTGGGGCAGGGCGGCGGTATCCATGGTCGAAAACCCTGCAGTGGTCTGCGCCGAAAAGACCATGAAGGGAGAGTGACGAACGATTTCTGCCCACGGTAGCCCGAGTTCCGCGTACAGGGAGAAGGCGAAAAGGACGGTCCCCACAACGCCGATTGTCGCAAGGGCTTTGAGCTGAAGAAAGTTGGCCGTCCGCCACCGGCCTTTTTGAAACAGGTCGTGGTATAAAACCAAGGAAACGGCACAGGTAAAACAGATCAGGAGCACTATTGCCTGGGCGGGCCAAGCTTCGAGGGCGGCCAGGCTGCCATCGCGAGGAGAGAAGCCTCCTGTGGAAACAGACGCCAGGATATAAAGTAAAGCATCAAAGGGCGCTACCCTTGCAATGATCAGCGCCAGGATCCCTATGCCGGTAAGGGAACAATAGACCAGGAGAATTCGGCGGGCATATGGCCTGGTCCCGCCCCACAAATTGTCCTTTTGAATATCTCCTAAAGCAAGTCCCTTGGCTGCCAGTCCCGGTTGTACCACCAGGGCCACGGACAGAATCATGATTCCGAGCCCTCCGTACCACTGCATCCAGGCCCGCGCAAAAAGAAAAGCGGGGGGCTCAGTTTCCACGGCGGCTAGGGTGCTCAGGCCGGTTGTGGTGGCACCGGAGACGGCCTCAAAAAAGGCGTCCAGAAAGGACAACCCCGCTCCCATCATGGGGAAAACCATAAGGAGGGGGAAGAAAAGAAATAATCCTGCGGCGAGGACCAAACCCTCGTTGGCCTGGACTCTTGACGGTTCCGGCAAATGCCGCAGGCCTGCCCAGGTTACCGCCAAGGCTGCCATGACCGCAGCGTATCGAAGTGCCGCTGTGATTTCTCCGGAAACAAAGGAAATCAGCATGGGTGCTGCGGTCAGGAGGGCGAGGATGATGCAAGCCTGCCCGAAATATTTCAGCAACACCCAGGGACGGACGGCATACCTTAGATACTCTGCTCGCTCGGCCACTTTCCGACTCGCGCCCTGCTATTCAACGGATCCGCCTCGCTCTCACCCTTCGCTCGCCCACAAAAGAGCGTCTGTAGCCTTTTACCGTATAGGGCAAGGTTCCTTGAAAGGGAATGAGGTTAATCATGTATTTTGGTTTCAGGGCTCGTGTATTTCCCCCCGAACACTGGTGTCCCAAATAACTTTCAAACAAGCTTTTTAGTTGCACAAGCGTTTGTTTTTACACAATGGGTAATTTTACTTGCAATACAGGTCCTTTTTTTGCATCGCCGAGGCAGGGGCATGGGGATCTCTTTTCAAAAACCAGAAGGCCGATGCCCGGGACACAGCGTAAGGCGATGCGTTAGGCGGGCGGAAGGCCTCCTGCGGAAACGGCCATGAAAAGCCTTCCATGGAATGGATTGATGAGGGTCTTCGCCCGCCTTGGTGGCACCTTTCTGCAGAGTGTTTGCCCCCAGTTCCCCTCGTTTTTGAAAAGAGATCCCCATGCCCCTGCAACATCCGAAGCCGCTTTTGGACAGGAATGAACGAAAACTGCCATGAGGCCGGTCGTAAGGGTTGTCTGGACGGATCTCTGAAATTCAGCGCCCAAAGCGCAAGAATACATGATTGAACCTATGTACACTTTGGTTCCATATCCGTTATTAGATGCACCTGGACTCAGGAATTCTACTTATTAAGGAGAGCAAAATATTGTTTGCATTTCCGAGGGTCATGGGGCTTTTCTTGTGTTCCGAGGCTC